>CAWVVG010000199.1:0-6738 GCA_963932775.1 uncultured bacterium | reverse complement strand
GACCACAAGACCGAAGGCCCACCATGGGGCGGCCCCCGTCCTTGAGCTCGAGCAACCACACCCGCGCTTCTTGACGTCGCCTCCACTGGAGCTGATCACACCCGAGGGTGGGGGTTCCCAGTCGGCATTCGGGTCCGTTGTTCCCGGATCTATCGGTTCAGTCTCGTCGGATGAACCTGTGTCCTCATCCGGCGAATCGGCGGTATCCCTGGAGCTGCCGGTATCTCCGGATTCCTCCGAATCGTCCGGCTCTAAAGAGCCCGTGTCGTCTGCATCGACCGTCGAGGCGTCTCCTGTGTCCTCGGGTACCACGCAGTCCTCGTCGATGGAACCATCGCAGTCCTCGTCTCCATGGCCACATAAGTCCTCGGGTACCGAGGGATGGACCAAGCCATCCGCGTCATTGCAGTCGACCAACTCACCGTCGGCTGCCCATGCCGCGGGCCGGTGACCATCGCCGTCTCGGTCATAGTCATCGGCACCGTCGCAGTCGCTGTCGCGCCCGTCATACCAGGTCTCGTCGGTGCCAGGGAAAACGCTGGCGTCCCCATCGTCGCAGTCATCGCCCCCATCGAGGTCCGACACATGGCCATCGCAGTCTCTATCGGCCCCAACCGGTGTAGTGCCATCCCCTGGAAACACGGTCTCGTCGTCATCCGCACAGTCGGTACCGCCAAATTCCGTCGAATCGTGTCCGTCTCTGTCGCAGTCAAAGTCACTGAACCCGTCGCAGTCGGCATCTACACCGTCGTAGCAAGGATCCTCAATGGAGTCCGGTGTGGCACCGCCATCGCCGTCGTCGCAATCGTCGCCACCATAGACCAACGGGATGTGTCCATCGCCGTCCGCATCGTAATCGTCGTCGCCACCACAGTCCGAATCGATGCCATCGTACCAAGTCTCAACCGCGTCGGGGTGGGTTGTAGTGGTGGCATCGTCGCAGTCACCGACCCCGTACAAGCCTATGGCACCAGGAAAACCCCCTGAGGAGTATCCATCGCCATCCGCATCATGGTCGGTCGTCGGGTCACAATCGTCATCGACATCGTCGTAGAAGACCTCGTCGGCATCGGGGTGCACACCGCCCTCGTCATCGTCGCAGTCGGAACCCCCGAACAGGGCCGAGCTGTGGCCATCGCCGTCGGCATCATAGTCATCGTCCCCGCGGCAGTCGGCATCGACACCATCGTACCAAGCGTCTTCGGCACCCGGATGAGTGGTCTCGTCCAAGTCGTCGCAATCCGCTCCTCCGCCACCGGTGATGCCATGACCGTCTCCATCAGCGTCATAGTCATCGTCGCCCGCACAGTCCCCATCGATGCCGTCGTACCAAACTTCGTCTGCACCCGGGTGTGCGATGGCAGCCCCATCATCGCAGTCGCCGTCCCGCTCAGTGAACCCGTCGCCATCGGCGTCATCCAGACCGAGGGCAGAAAAGGTGATGTCATCGAGGCCCCACTCGTCACCGCTCAGGCCATGCTGGAGGATGACGGTATCGACCGGGTACGGAAAGAACACACCCACAAAGCCATCGATTTCTGCAGGCAGCGTCACATCGTACAGCTCAAGGCCATCCCGGCGCCCCTTGATTCGGACCTCGCCATCGGTGTCGATCAGCCACATCGCCAAGGCCGGTTGGTGCTCTTCGAAGTTCAGCACCACCACATCCTCTGTGGTGACCGCAGCCTGGGTATCCCGGGCTGGACTCAGCCCCGCAGTACTTTGGGCGGTGAGTCCACCTGAGAAGTGGACACCCAGGTGGGCGTATTGGTCGGTGACAAGGCTACCCAGGTCGGGGGTCTCAAAGTCGATGCGCACGCCGAGTAGGCTGATGTCGTCAACAAAGGCCCCTTCGCTCAAGTAGACATCGGCAACCCCTCCATCGACCGTCCCGTCGCAGTCGTTGTCCATGCCGTCACCGAGGATCTCCTCTCCGCCGGGAAAGACAGTCGCGTCAAAGTCATCGCAGTCGCCATCGTCAGCGGACAAGCCATCACCATCCCGGTCCGACCCTGCGGCAAAGACCACCTCCACATCGTCCACACCCCAGCCATTTGCCGTGGCTGAAGCGATTCGAAAGTGGTCGATCGGACTGGCGAAGGTGAAGGCCTGAAACACACCCCCAGGTACATCGGGTCCCGTGGCGTCGAAATGGTACCCCTCAACCACAAGGTCATCGCCGTACACCGCGTCCATGCGCAGGTCAGCCTCGGCGTCCAGTATGCGGAGAGCCACCGCATCGACGGGTGCACCAAAGCTAAGAATCAAGTCGTTGGCGGAGGCATCTGCAGTGATCCGGACACCGAGAGCCCCCGAAGGCGATGCACCCCAGACATCTGCCTTGGACCGCTCCGCACCCGACGCGCTGAGGGACATGCCCAAGCTGGCGTAGTGGTCCCCCACCTCCGCGTCTTCTTCGGTGTCTTCAAAGTCAAAGAGTGTGCCCGCGCTGGAGCCGAGGACTTCGGTCAAGTCATAGCGCCACCCATCATCGGCAATGCGGGGCACCACCACATCATCCACCCAACCATCACAGTCGTTGTCGACCACATCTCCCAGCACCTCTGGCGCATTGGGGTGAATGTCCGCATTGTCGTCATCGCAGTCGAGCCCACCGGACACTTGCGCCACGAAGCCGTCGCCATCGTCATCGAGGTAGGCGGGCACAAATGGCCACACCCAGACCGCTCCAGCACCGATCCTCAGCCCCGGGGTGTCGAGGGGGGCGGCCACCAACAAGTCTGGGTGGCCATCGCCTTGTAGGTCCTGGGCGATGGCGATCGCGGCACCGAGTTCTCCCCCAGAGTCGCCGCTGTACAGCCAGTGATCCGCAGTCTCCAATCCGACATCCTCAGTGGGCAGGGCACGAAACACACCCACCAAGCCGCCTCTTCCGAGGAGTCCAGTTCCACCTGTGGCACCGATTACGAGCTCGTCTTCAACATCTCCATCCAGCTGGCCCAGGGCCACCGCAGCGCCCGCGGCCGAGGCCCCTTCTGAGCCGGTAATGATCAAAGACGCGTCCAGTGCGTCGACGACGGCGTCCTCGAACTCAATGGCCTCAAAGACGTAGACTGCACCCGTTCTCGAGCCGAAATCCCGAACACCGGCGGCTCCCACCACCAAGTCAACAGAACCAGCATCGGTCAATGATCCCGAGGCGACCGACGAGCCAAAGAGGTCGCCTTCGCCAATCCCCTCGAAGCGCATCGATGCCCGCTCCACCAAGAGTCCCGGTGGGGTGGCGGGATCGATGATGTACACAGCCCCAGTATTGGCCGTCACACCGTCCGCTCCCAAGGCGCTCACTGCAAGCTGGGCCCCAGGGCCCGCTGTGTCCACCACGGCCAACGATGACCCGGCCTCATCCCCGGACGACTCTCCCTGCCAGGCGTCGTCTACATCGAGGGTAAGCAAAGGACCCAGTTCGGAACCAAAGGCCACATACACGGCACCCACAAAGCCCACGCTGGGGAACGCCTCCGGTGCACCCATGGCAATGTCCAGTACCCCATCCCCATCGAAGTCGGCCACGGCCAGCGCCCGGCCCAAGGCACCGCCCCCCAAGGTCTCGGGCGGGACGACAGTCCAGTCCGCATCGTCGACGGTACGCACACCGGCAAAGCCAGAGGCCGCCAAAAACACATAAACAGCGCCCCCCCCCGTGGTGCTGGGGGCCGAGACTATGAGATCGTCATCTCCATCCCCATCCATGTCTGCCAATGCCACAGCGTGCCCGAGGCGGTCTGAACCGGTGCCCGTGACAACCAAGGTGGCATCGTCGGAGTCACTGCGCACCGCGGTGCGCGAGCCCAAGAACAGGTAGGCACGACCCATCTCAGGCTGTCCCACCAATGCATCGGACAAATCATCGCCGTTGACCTCTCCAACCGCGAGTGCCTCTCCAAAGAATTCAGCCGCACGGCTGCCCCACCAAGCCTCGCTCAGGTGGCCCGTGCTGCGCAATCCAGCCACCGAGCGGCTTGAGGCCAGTGAAAACCATGCACTCCGAGGACCCAGACTGGAACCATCTGAACAGGCCCAACTCAGCCCGGTTCCGACTCCAGCCTGGATTCCGATTGAAACGCCGTCTGTGGGGGAGTCCAGATGAATAACGGCCTCTGACCGGCGCTCCAGCAGCACCAGCTGTGATGTCACCCAATCCCAGACCGCACCCCGGTTGGGGTACCTCCCCACCACTCGCGCACGAACCAAGTCACTCGAAGCCCCCGTCGCGGCGCCCGACCAGTCACCGGTTCCTGGGCAGGTGACCTCTGAGCCCCCAAAAAGGAGGGACCCATCGGAGCCCAAGGAAGCCGTGGAGTGAGGCCCGTCTCCCCAGTTCACCTCAAAAGGCAAGGTCAGCATTCCGGGCGACACTTCGGTCCCGGCCGACATATCGACCCAGCCGTGGGGCGGTCCGTCGGCCTCCTCACTATCCAGGAAGGTCCATCCAGCCGCATCGGTGCCGCCTCCCCGGGCCAAGAGTGCTAGCGGAAAGAGCAGGATCAAAAAACCGCCCACGAAGCGAAATGTTTGCGCCTTGGTCATGGCTACAGGCTACCACGCAAAGCGCCCATTGGCGGCCCTCATCGGGTGACGCTAAGCCCACCCGGTGCAGCCACCGACCAAACCACCCGCAATGGGCCGCAATGCCCTTGTTGCCGGCATCGCCCAGACCCTGGGCCGCCTCACAGGCTTCATACGAGATGTGGTATTTGCCAGCGTGTTCGGCGCCTCCGGTACCGCCGACGCCTTCTACGTGGCCTTTCGCATACCCAATTTGTTTCGGGAATTATTGGCTGAAGGGACCCTCTCCAATGTGTTTGTGCCACTGTTCGCAGAGACGAGCGAAAAGGAGAGCTTAGAGCGGGCGTGGGCCCTCGCAAACGCGGTCCTTGGCGTGCTCTTGGTCGCTCTGGGGATGATCACGCTTCTGATCTATGTGGCCAGCGAACCTCTCGTACTCTTGGTGGCGAGCGGCTTCACAGAGACTCCGGGCAAGGTCGCTCTCGCCGCTTGGCTCACCCGTCTCCTGGCACCATTTCTCGCGGGCATCAGCATAGCCAGCCTGTTCGGCGGCATGCTCAATGTACGCGGTCGATTTTTCTTGCCTGCCATCGCGCCAGCCCTGCTCAATATCGCCATCATCCTCGCCGCCATCTTCGGCGAACAATGGACCGAGGCCACGGGCACACCAGCCATCGGAGCGGTCGCTGTGGCCGCCACCATCTCGGGCCTGCTGACCGCTGGAGTTCAGATTCCCGCGTTGCGACGCGAGGGCTTCCGGTTTCGCCCCACCCTTCGTCGTCACCCCGCCATGGGCCGGGTTCTCAAGTTTATGGGTGCCGCACTCATCAGCGTCATCGTGGTGCAGTTCAACGTCTTGGTAGAGACCCAGCTTGCGAGCAATGAAGGAGATGGACCGGTCAGCTGGCTGATGTTGAGCTTTCGTCTCGTGCAAATCCCCATGTCGGTGGTCGCAGGTAGCGTGGCCGTCGCAGCGCTCGCCCGCTTCAGCCTCGAGCGTGCCCAAGATGATCACGACGGAGCCCGACACACCGTGACCAACGCCCTCGAGAGCACCTTCTTTTTGGTGATCCCAGCGGCTGTCGGCCTGTACTTGCTGGCAGACCCGCTGGTGGCGATGTGCTTTGAGCGGGGCGCATTTACCCCAGCGGATACCGCCGCAACCGCGCAAATCTTGAGGGGCTATGCCTTCGCTGTGGCGGGCATCTGTGCCACCCGAGTGTTGCTGCCCATCTTCTTCGCCATCGGGGATCCGTACACACCCATGAAGCTATCGCTCGCGGTGATGGCCATGAAGATACCCGTGGCCATGGCCCTCATGAAAGCCCTCGGGCTGATCGGATTGCCTCTCTCCCATGCCGTGACGGTAAGCCTCGAGGCTGGAGTCTTATTGGTTGTGCTGCACCGGCGACTCGGCGGCCTGGTGGCTGGCTTCTCAGGGCAGATGCTTCGGGTGGCCCTGGCCTCCACCATAATGGGTGCAGTGGTCTTTGGATTGGATGGACTCATCCCCGGTGGTGGTGGAATCCGGGTAGTGGGGCTGTGCGGTTCAGGAGCAGTCGCATATGCCATCTGTGCAGCGGGCCTGAACATTCGGGCCTTCACGCCCCTTATGGAGAAACTCCAGCGAAGGCTGAGCCCACCCCGGAGTCCGCAGTGATCAAGTACCTGGGCTCCAAGCGGTTGCTCACCCACACCATCACCGCAGCCTTCTCCGATCTGGATCCGGGCAGCGATGTACTGGATTTGTTTAGCGGAACCAGCCGGGTCAGCCAGGCCCTCAAGAAGGTCGGTATGGCCGTCACAGCCAACGATCACAACACGTACGCCCACACCATCGCTCGTTGCTATGTGGAGGCAGACCGCCAGACCTGGGAGTCACAGGTAAGCGAGATCATTGCAGACTTGGAATCGGTGGAGTCGGCACCGGGCTGGTTCACCCGAACCTACTGCGAGGATTCTCGATTCTTTCACCCAGACAACGGCGGGCGCATCGATGCCATGCGCAACCGAATCGACCAACTCCAGCTGACCGAACCGCTGCGGTCCATCGTGCTCGTGAGCTTAATGGAGGCCGCCGACCGGGTGGACAGCACGACCGGTGTGCAGATGGCCTACCTAAAGCAGTGGGCCGCACGAGCGACTCGCCCCATGAAACTCCGGGTCCCACAGATGCTCGACGGGAAAGGTCATGCACAGTGTTTAGAT
>CAWVVG010000198.1:0-6776 GCA_963932775.1 uncultured bacterium | reverse complement strand
GGCTTTCGGGTTGTCTGTGGCGACCGCATAGTCGCAAGCCATGGCCATGATGCACCCACCGGCGATGGCATGTCCGTTGACTGCGGCAGCGGTAGGCCCCGGGTAGAGCCAGATCAGCCGAAAGAAGTTCTCGAGTCGCTCCAGGAAGTCGGCCATGGAGTCGATATCCAGGCTGGCTATTTCCTTCAGGTTCAGTCCTGCGGAGAAGGCATCTCCGGTACCGGTCAACAGGATCGGTTCACCCCCGGCGGCGGAAATCTGCTGGGTCAAGCTTTCGATCAAGTCGGACCCCAGGGCATTCTTGCCAGGCCCATCGATTCGTATCTGCACCATCTCTCACTCCATTGGAGTGATGCTTATCCCCGTTGGACCTCAGGGGTAAGATGTGCCATTCTTTCGACTCTCATGGAGTACGAATGGACTGGTTGATTAATACGGTTGTCACTTTTGTTTGGTATCCCTGGGTTCACCCTGGAAGATCCATCGCCATCGCCATCGTCATGGTGTTTGTTGGGATGGCCATACGGGACTTGTTTCAGACCAGCAATGCCATCAAACGCAACTTTCCTTTGGCAGGCTTGGCTCGGTACTTCATCGCGTCGGCTGGGCCACCATTGCGCCAGTACCTGTTCGAGAACGATCGCGATGAGCGTCCCATTCCACGGTTCATTCGCAACTGGATTTACGCCTCATCCGAGAACAAGGAGGCCACGGTACCTTTTGGAACCCAGCTCGACTTGGACCAGCCGGGTACGGTCCTGATGCGGCACAGCCCGCTTCCCAAGGACCCCAACTACGACGTAGAGCGGATTCGTGTCGGTGGTGGCGATGTCAAGCCATACGACGTTTCTCTGTTCAACATCTCCGCAATGAGCTTTGGTTCGCTCGGCCAGAATGCAATCTCAGCACTGAACCTGGGCGCCCGCACGGGAGGCTTCTACCACAACACAGGTGAGGGCGGTGTCTCTCCGTACCACCTCGGCGGGGGTGGTGATCTGACTTGGCAGCTGGGTACAGCCAAGTTTGGCGCCCGGAATGCCGACGGCACCTTCGACCCGGTCGCATTTAAGGAGGTTGCCTCTCACGACAATATAAAGATGATTGAGATCAAGCTCTCCCAGGGTGCCAAGCCAGGCAAGGGTGGCATTCTCCCGGTGGAAAAAATCACGGCCGAGATCGCCCGGATTCGAAAAGTCGAAATGGGCTCCGCGGTGATCAGCCCCCCCAAGCATGCGGAGTGGGACACTGCAGAGGGCATGTGTGAGTTCATTGCCCAGATTCGCGAGCTCAGCGGCAAGCCCGTGGGCATCAAGTTTTGTTTGGGCGACCCGAGCTTTCTGGACCAGATCTGCAAGGCCTTCAACAGCACCGGCATTCGGCCCGATTACCTGGCCATTGACGGGGCCGAGGGCGGAACGGGTGCGGCTCCGCTCGCTCACACAAATCTCCTTGGCTACCCAATGCTCGACGCCGTCATGATGGCCGAGAACAAGCTCATCGAGTACGGCTTGCGGGAACAGATCCGAATCTGTGCAAGCGGTAAGGTTTGGACGGGTGGTGCACTTGCGGTCGCTCTGGCATGCGGTGCAGACTGGGCGGCCTCAGCACGGGGCTTCATGCTCAGCGTGGGGTGCATCCAGGCCCTTCACTGCAACACCAACTTCTGTCCGGCTGGCGTCGCCACCCAGAAAAAGTGGCTTCAGCGGGGCTTGGTGCCGGACATCAAGGGCCCTCAGGTCGCCAACTACCACCATGCCGTGATGCATGAGGTCGCGGCAGTTGTGGCATCGTGTGGCTACGACAGCCCCACCCAGCTCAGCCGGAAGGACATCATGAAAGTGATGGGTTGGCACGACATCCGACCCATGAGCGACATTATTCCGTACCCTGAAGCGGGTGCGGCGAAGTAGGCTCTAGAAAGTCTTCTGGAGGTCCAGTTCGAAGTTCATCGTGAGCACGGGCTGTACCGTTGAGATGAGGATGCTCGGGTCGGGCACCCCATAGTCAGACCACTTCACTTCGCTCTTTCCATTCAGCTTCACCCCAGTCTCGGTCCAGGTGTAGGACGTGGGAACGATGAGGTCGCGGCTGGTGGACCGAATGTTCAGCTTCCCATGGAGATTGACGGTTCCGGTGCCTGTCTTGGATTTGAAACCTTCCTCGTCTCCGGTAATCCCCCGGAGCTCGAAGGTGATCGTTGGGAACGACTGCGCATCGAGGCAGAAGTCATACATGCGTTGGTCCCGCACCTTAATTCCAGTCTTGATGCTGGTGGATTGGATCGTGAGGACGCCAGAGACGCCATCTTCGATGTTGATCTCTGAGGTGAAGCTGGCCGCATTTCCCGGAACATTGTGAAGGGTCGAGTCCAGATCAAATTTGACGTGTCCGCTGCTGTTGTCTCCAGCAAAGCGGTCGGCAAAGGCTGAAGAAGACAAAGAGATCAAAGCTGCAAGAAATAGATGCATCGCACCCTCCGGGTTGGGAGGATACCGCAATTCAAGCATTTCTCAATAAGGTTCACCCATGGATGCTTCCAAGCGCAGCTTACAACCCATCGCCACAGTCCTGCTGTCTCCCGCAATTTTGTGTGCAGTGTTGGGCGTTGTCGTGCGTCTGGCATTTTTTTGGATGGCCCGTGACGAGACATTCTTCTATGCCCATGTTCAAGACTCGGCCCTGTACCACGAGCTTGCTCAGCGGTTGATGGTGGGTGGTGTGCCCTTGAGCGAGCCCTTCTTTGTGGCTCCGATGTACGCGTTTTTTCTCGCGGCTATTTACTCGGTTTTTGGTCTTGATCCGTCGGGGGTGTACCTGGCTCAGATCGCCATCGCTGGGGTGACCATCGGTCTCACGGCACACTTGGGCGGGCAGCTCTTTGGGCGGTGGGGTTCGGTGACGGGCGGCTTGGTTGCGGCCCTGTACCCTGTGGGAATTCTGTTCGATGTCCGATTGCTCAGCGTGACCCTTGGGACCTTCTTTACGGTCGCGCTGGCCGTCGCTGCTCACCGAGCCTGGCGCGTTGGGGGTTTTACCGCTTGGTTGGGGTCGGGCCTTGTGCTGGGCGTGGCAGCGTTGGTGCGCGGCAACCTTCTGCTGGTTGCGCCCTGGATGCTGCTGGCGGCCTTGTTGCGTGGACGCACCAAGACGGCACTTGGCTTCCTGCTCGGCCTCGGTCTGGCCTTGTCTCCGTCCATCTGGCACAACTATGCAGCCTCGGGTGAGTTTGTGCCCATCAGTCTGGGCGGGGGTGTCAGCCTGTACCGAGGCAACAATGCACACTTTGAGACGGCCGCCGTCTACCCGTTTCGGCTGCCCCCTCAGCGAGATGGATTGGTGGTCAAGTCTCGTCTCATCGCGAGCATCGAGGCGGACAAGGAGCTCAGTCTGGTGGAGGCCGACCGGGTCTGGCTGGTCCGGGCCTTGTTGCACTGGGCGGACAATCCATCCCGGGCCATTGGGCTCACGATTCGCAAGCTGACCCAGGCTCTGGGACCCAACGAGATCGGCGACCACATGAACATCGACCACGTGGTTCAGTCGTCTCCACTTCTCCGCTGGATTCCCCCGTTGATGGTGCCCGTTGGTATCTTTGGGTTGCTCGGTCTCTTGGTCACCCGTCGGCAGGAAGATGCCGGACCTGCGGTGGTCACCATGGGCGGACTTCTCAGTGTGGCATTGTTCTTTGTTGTGAGTCGCTACCGGGTTCCGTTCGTTCCCTTGCTGGCAATATATGCTGGGGGTGGGCTCCGCTGGCTGTGGATCCGTGGCAATGCCCGAGGCCGTCTACCTTTTGTGGGTGGGCTGTGCTTGACGGGCGTATCCGCATTCTCCTTGATGGCGCCCACGACCCATCCGGCGCTCCCGTGGAATCAGCTCGCTGGTGCTGCCGTGACGCCACCGGACTGCGCTGTGGATCACCACACCCGAAGAGACCCGGACCTCGAGTCTCGATTTGAGATCGGTGTCTTCGCGCTCAATCACGGTCGTTTCGCAGATGCCGAAGAGGTGATGTGGCGTGTCTTCCGTGAAGATCCGGGACACACCGCAGCGGGAGTCAACCTTTCGTGGTTGTTGCTGAAGAAAGGTGCGGTCGCAGAGTCTGCGGAGATTTCAGCTCGGGTGATTGCCGCCGACGGGTGCGACGACAAAGCGTGGTCCAACCTGGCGACTGCACGGCTGCGGTTGGGGCAGTTCAAAGAGGCCCAGAACGCGGCTACGCGGGCCACTCAGATCGACCCGTACAATCCTGGGTATTGGTCCACATTGGGAGAGGCCGAGCTTGCCCTGGGTCGCCGCTCTGTGGCCCAGAATTTATTTGAACGCACCATTCGGTGGGCACCAGATATCTGGCAGGCGAGGGCACGCTTGGGCCGCATGGCCTTAGAAGCGGGCAAATATGAGGAGGCATCCATGCACCTTCAGGCGGCCGTAAAGTTCCAACCCAGTCGGTCTGAGCTCATCGGAATGCTGGGGCTTTCTGAAGTGGGTCGAGGCAATCGAGATGGGGCCCGCAAGCTGCTCTCAGCGGCCGTTAAGTCTGGCATCAAGGGTCCAGCCATCGGCGCATTGGCCCGCGCCCTGTCCGAACCCTCCCCAGGGGGGCAGTGAGCCCATGCGCAACACCGGATGGATTCTCGTCTTGCTCGTGGCCTTATGGGCACTCGATGCTGTCTTGGGCTTCGGTACGTTTTGGACCCATGACCTCCGCCATCATCACATTCCCTGGCGGGTTTGGGCAGCATCGGAGTGGGCCCAAGGTCATGTACCTTTGTGGAACCCCGATGTAGGCAATGGCTTTCCGCTTGCCGCCGACGGGCAGACCGGTGTGTTCTACCTGCCCAATATGCTCTTGTTCGGCCTCCTTCCTGCGGCCTCGGCGGTGAACCTTAGTGTTCTCGGTCACATTGGCTTTGCGGCGGAAGGAATGCGGCGATTGATGAATGCCCTCGGGACGCGGGGCTCTGGTGCTCTTCTGGGTGCGGTGGCCTTCGCATTCTCCGGCTTTATGAGCACCCACATTGGGTATCTGGGCATGCAGAATGCCGCGGCCTGGCTCCCTTGGTTGGTGGGTGCAGTCATCGTCGGGCGCTGGGCGCCGATTGGATTGTGTGCGGCAATGATGATGGTGGCGGGTCACCCTCAGATGGCCATCATCGGCTTGGTCGCCGCCGCCGCTGTAGCCGTGTGGCAGGGGCATCTCCGGATGTTCTTAGTGGGCACCTTGGTCGCAGGTCTTGCGGCCTCACCGCAGCTCTTGGCCACAGCGGAACTGCTCGGCTCATCGATGCGGGAGGGCGGAGTGACCGATGCATTCGCTCACATCGGAGCCCTGCCGGTGGCTGAGCTTGTCAATGGCCTTCTCCCCACCTTCTTCGGACTCGATCGCCCAGCCGACATCGCTCAGTCCTACTTTCACCGTGGCGACGGCTACTGGGGGGCGGGTACGAACCACTGGGAGATGTCTTTTTACCTGGGTGTGGTCGTCTCCATCTTGGCAGTTATCGGCGCCCGTGGTCAGCGGTTCTGGCTGGGCTTGGCCGGGACATCAGTTCTGCTCATGGTTGGGTCGCCATTGTGGGACGCACTTCGAGTCCTCCCCATCTTCGACTCCATGCGATTCCCCGTTCGGTTCTCGGTGTTGCTGACGCTCGCTGTCGCGGTGCTGGCAGGCAAAGGACTGGAGCTTGTGCTGAGTCATTCGCGGCCCCGAACCCTCGCTTGGAACTTGGCTGGTATCGCCTCGCTCTTTGCGGGTGGGCTTGCCATTGGCGGCGTCATCTTCGCCCGCATCCGGCCCGCTCTCGAAGCATCCTTGCTGGCCCGGTACGCTGGGCGGGCCCATGAAGACTCTGCGGTGCCGCTCATCGCTGGGGCCCCCGATTTGACCGCTTCCGATGCAATGGTCCGGGTCCAGCAGATTCTTTCCGGAGCCGAGGCCTCTCTGGACCCGATGGCGCCTGCAAACCTGCTGGCATTTGGCCTGGTCATGGCCTTCGCCGTGGTGATGTACGCCCGTGCCCAAAGGCGGTTGAGCGCGCCTGTGGTAGCCCTGGCCCTCATTGGCCTTAGCTATGGGGACCTCTGGAGTTTTGGCTCAGACTACAATCCTCGTACGACGACCCAGACTGTGAACCAGCCTCCTTCTGCCGTGGCGAGGCTGGGGGCACAGCTCACCAACGGGCGGGTGGCTGTGGTCGATCGGCGCCGAAACCCATCCCTGGACAAAGAGCTTATCAGCAGCAACATCGGGCTTCAGTATGGGCTGCAAGATGTGTTGGTTCCAAGCCCCTTGCTCAATCTTCGAAACGAAGCGCTCCTCGAGAAGACGGGCCTCGACATCGGAAAACGGGGCCCAGAAAAGTGGCGGCTCGTCGAAAAACACCTTCCGCTGATCAGCATGATGGGGGTGCGCTGGCTGTTCAGTGAGCATGCCACGGATGGCGGATTGTTCCGGACTCACATGAGTCAGCCGGTCTATGTGTACGAGAACACGGCGGCGATGCCCCGGGAGTTTCTGGTGTGGTGCGTGGAGATCTCAGACGACCCATGGGCTGCCCTCGACACGCTGAATCCAGCGGTTTCCGCCATCGTAGAGCGGGATGTGGGCATTGCTGAGTGCCGGGTGCCCATGTCGGATGGCACGGTGAGTGCATCTGTAGACGAGGCCCACTACCGCCGGCTTCATGTGGACACTGCGGCGCCAGCCCTGCTGGTTCAGGCGGAGTCATATGCACCGGGCTGGGTGGCCACGATCGATGGCGAGCCGGCCGAGC
>CAWVVG010000197.1:0-6801 GCA_963932775.1 uncultured bacterium | reverse complement strand
AGATGAGGAACAAAGTGAGGGCCGGGTCGACATAGGCGACGGAGGAAACCGAGAACTGAGGGACGTCTGCTTGGGGGCATGGGCCGACCTTCGTGGCCCTGGTACGGGCAACGGGGACAGTATTGTATTCAGTCCGCGAGGTTGGGTACGCAATCCGACCCCTGATTTCAATACACAAGGTTACGTGGAATTGACCCTCACCAATCAAGCGGCAGGCCTCTTGGGAGTGGAAGATCGAGTACATATTCTTGTGTCTCGGGCGGGCATGGTGCGATTGCACTCGACATTGGGACACGACTTGATCGATAATCCAGTAGGGATTGGGGACAGCAGCAAGCGACGATGATGTTCAATTTTCATGAAAGCAAAAAGGGCTCGCGCGTGGACGCTGGCACACATGCGCCTGCGCAACACGCGAGATCACGAGGTGGTTTCACCCTTATCGAGGCGTTGATTGCCACGGCACTGCTTGGTTTCTCACTCGTCGTGATGTTTGGGTTTCACAGCCAGGCGGTGCGTTCCAATCGGCATGCTCGCAAGATGACCGACTGTACATACCTGGCCCAGTTGCAGATGGAACGCTTGATTGCCCTGCCATGGTCTGAAGGTGCCCGGCCCACAGCCCTCACCGATTTGGGGTCAGACTCATCCGACTCGGACAGCTGGGCTTTTTTGCCGCATCCGTCTGGTGGTCCCGATGCGGTGGACGCCGGACACACCACATCCGAAGACTTCGGAGAAGCCGTCTACTTCATCAGTTGGGACATTGAGGAGATGGACTCCGAGCCGACATGGTTGAGGCTGCGGGTGCGCTGTCAGTACAAGGATGTGGCCTTCAATCAATGGAAAGGCACAACCGTGGCTTCTTACCGGTTTCGGGACAGTTGATGGGATGGCGGTCGACCAAGCAGGGCTTCACGCTCATTGAGATGATGATTTCAGTCGTGGTGTCGAGCGTGGTAATTGCTGGCCTGTACTCGATCTTCAACCTGCAATCTCGGCAGTTCTTGTACCAGGACCTCCAGATTGAGATGCACCAGAACATTCGATTCGCCACGGATGTGCTCTCTCGTTCCATTCGCATGGCTGGCTATGGGGCTGGCGGCTCGGTCAGTGGCTACCACGGCTCCTCCACCGACAACGATACTCTTCCAGTGATCATGAGCTGGGATGCACAAGGGGACAACGATACCGATGGGATCACGGTGGTCTATGGAGACCCCTCTCTGCGGTTGAATACCCAGGCGAGTATTGAGGCGTGCGGAACGGACTCCTTGACCTTCGATCTCACTATTTTGGACCATGAAGAGAAGCTCGCTGAGTATGAGGCTGGGGAGCTCCTCCTGTGTTCAGACTATGCGAACCTCACCGGTATCGAGTCATATCTGTGGGTCATTTCTTCGGTGAGTAGTTCCAGCGGAGTCATCAGTGTTGACGATAACTCCGGCTACGATGACTACGCTGACCTCTGTGGAGAGGCGGAAAACCTTTCCCCGTCCATGCTGTGTACCAAGGCCCATGTGATGACCTTCTACATCGATATGGATGACTCCGATGGGTTTGGGCCCGGGTCCGAGGAAAACCCGGTGCTGATGATGGACATGAACTTGGATTGGCCATCCGCGGATGATGTGCCTCTGGTGGACAACATCGAAGACATTCAGTTTGAGTATTGCTTGAACGATGGAACGACGGAGCCCACCTGCGATACAGAGCACACAGAAAACTGGGTTGATGACGTATCTTCGGGTAGTGAGAGTGGTGTGTGGATGGTCCGCATGTACATTGTCGGGAGAAGCTCCCGGAAGGATCCCCAACAGCTTCGCAAGTCCAGGCGACCCGCCGTCGCCAACCAGGGCGCGGCGACCTTCGAGGACCACTACTACCGACAGACACTCGTGACCGAGGTCGCAGTTCGAAATCTTCGCTTACAGGACAACCTGTGAATCCATCCGCTCCAACCGATCACCAGACCAGCCCGGCCCCGCGCCGCGGGTATGCGATGTTGTTGGCGATGCTGATGATCGCGCTCTTGGCTGTGATTGGTGCGACCACACTATCGATCGCTGGGGTTGATCAGCGCATCGCGTTGCACAACCGCAAGCACATGATGGTGATGAACACCGGAGACGCGGGCACTGAGCACGCGCGCTACCAGCTCGAGCATGAAGACCCCCCTACGGAAGGGGTCGACCCAGATGCCGATACGTGGCCAGACTTTGTCCAGTCCACCGACGGCGAGGACAAGTATGGTGGCCTGAACTACGCCCATAATCTCGGCGTATATTGGGTCCAAGCTACCTATCACCGGTGTGGAAACCCACCGCCTGGATACTCCACAGAGTCTGGAAATACTAAGTTTAGAAGCGACTATTGGGAGATGAAGTCCCAGGCTCGCATGCAGGATACGTCCTACGCCAACGTTAACGAGACCTCATCGACCGTCGTACTTTTGTTGCGAAAGGTCGTGAAAGGCACCTGCAAGGTGCGATGATTGGGTCTACAATGAAAGACAGTATGCGCATGGGTTTAATTTCACTGCTGGCGGCATGGGGAGGAACGGCTTTGGCTGGAACCTCGTCGTCGGGTGAAGAATGGCTCGCGATCACCGAGGCGGTCGAACCCAACATCCTGTTTGTTGTCGACCTGTCGAGCCACATGTCCAACCCCTGTGAGTACGGTGGAGATGGTGACGTGGATGCGTCGGACAACTCGTGCATCGATGATGTGGCTACCGCGATTGACAAGCTGACCCAGCACTATGATTGGGCCCGGTATGGTGTGGTGGGCACGGCTCAGACTGAATCGGATGACTCGTTCACCAAGATCGTTCCCCTGGGTGCATCCCACTCTGAATTGTCGGCCGCCCTTGAGGGTCTGGACGACTATGTGGACGACTGGGACACGGAGACCCGAAACATGGCGGAGGTGCTGGCGTCTCTGGTCGATGATTATTTCGAGAACACCACCGAAGACGATGACGATGACGACGACGGGGATGGCTACGCTGCGGATTGGAACCGTGCTCCGATCCAGTACCACTGTCAGAAAAACCACATCATCGTAATGACGGGTGACATTCCTTGGGACGATGACCAAGTGGATGACAGCTACGTGGACTCCATCAGTCCGGACTTCAAGTGTGACACCGAGGGTGAGAGTGCCGCGGACGTTGACTGCATGTACGACAACGTGGTCCACCATTTGTGGGACAACGACTTCCGGGCTGATCTCAGTGGTACCAACAACATCAAGGTCCACACCCTGTCCTTAGGTGTCGGTGGGGCCTCACTCTCCGAGTCCATGTACGGAAACACTACTGATGTCACCGACGGTGATGCCATTTACTCGACCATCTCCGATGGCGAGGAAATCATGAGTACCATTATGTTTATGCTTCGGGACATTCGTTCCGGGTATTACAGCCGCTCTACACCGGTGATTACCGCGGACGGCGCCCACCTGATCTACAGCTACTACCACATCGGAGGCACCACGTCGGATAGTGGAGGTGCCTTCGTGAACCCTCAGGCAGAGGGCCATGTTCGGGCCTACGAGATTGAAGACGATCCCACCAGCTCCGAGTATGGTGAGATTCAGTACGATGGCGACTCGGACATCGGCGGCGCTCTGTGGGATGCGGGTGAATTGCTGGTGAGTCGTTTGGTTACCGCGGGTGAAACCAACCCGGAGAATCGGGATGGTTACGGTCGTCGCGACATCTACACCTTCTTTGAACCGGCGGTGAGTGTTCTCAGTTCTGAGTCTTCCTCAGACAGACGGCAAGGCTTGGACAAGGAATTCGTTGCGGCAGTGGGCAGTTCGGCCACGATCCTGGATGAGATCCTGGATGTAGATGGTGATGAGGACTCTCCTTACAACCTGTACGACGGCTCAGAGTCCAGTGACCCGGTGAACTCCAAGGACCTCCAAGCGATGGTCGACTTCATTCGTGGTTACCCGCGAGCGGACTACCGATATTTGGACGTCGCCAAGGGATATTGGAAGCTCTACGATTCGCCCCATGCCGTCCCCCTGGTCGTTCAAAACCGAGTCAACCTATACTCGATGGACCTCACTTACCGGACGTACCTCAGTGCTCTGGAGGCGGAGGAGTATCCAGACATGGTTTACGTTCCGGCCAACGATGGCTTGCTCCACGCGTTCTATCTAAAGGACGTCGGTGCACCTACGGATGACTTGGAGTCTGAGCACTACGATGAGGAAGCCGGTCGGGAAGCTTGGGCTTGGATGCCTGGCTATCTGCTCGAGCGGTCTCACGACAATGACTGGGCGGGCCGTGCCATCGACATGATGCTGTACGGTCGGACCTTCTTGTTTGATGGTTCACCGGTCTATGAAGATGTGTGGATCGATGACGACGGCGACAATACCAAAGACTGCACCTCGGTTCCAGATGACTGCGAGTGGCACCGTGTATTGGTTGTTCAGCAGGGCAAGGGTGGGCCTGTGACAATGGCCCTCGAGATCACCGATCCCCTGTCTCCAGAGTTCCTTTGGGAGCAGACCGACGAGACCGACCCGACAGCCATGGGCTACACCGTGGGCCGGCCCATCATCACCAATGTGTACGACAACTCCGGTACGGAAGCCAAAGATCGCTGGGTTGCGATGTGGGGTTCTGGACGTGCTGTCCCATATTCGCGGAAGAAATCCTATTACAAGTCCAGCGAAGCGAACTTGTACATGTGGCATGTGGGCGACACCTACTTCAAGAGTGAGTCGAGCTACGTCTACTCTGAGCGCGGTGACAACGGCCATCCAGAGTCGAGCACCGAGGGGTCTGACCTTCAGTACGATTCGGATGACAACTATGAGTACGGCTACATCGCGGCTGCTCTAGCGGTGGTAGACACCGACTCGGATGGTGACGCGGACACCGTGTATTTCCCTGTGACCGCCTCGTACAAGCCGACCTCAGAAGGCGGGTCAGGGCCAGCGTCCATTAAAGATCCTGGAAGCACTTGGATGTACAAGGCTTGCATCGACACAGATGATCCCGACGACTTGACCTGGGTCGAGTTCTTCGATCCCATCGATGATGGCGAACTCTCGCGACGCCCCGAGGTCTACTATGCGGCCACGACCTCATGGCATACCGATGGTCAGTTGGGTGTGTACTGGGGAACCGGAACCCCCTATGACCGAGATTACAGTTCCGGCCCCGGCTACTTGTTCGCAGTCAAGGATTCGAATCCCAAGAGTTGTACCTCTTTTGATGTGCAACCCATCACCGACTGCGGTGACAACGGGGTCTTTGAGCTCGATGCAGGTGAGGGCATCACCGGTGACCCCATCGTGTACGCCGGAGTGGTCTACTTCACCACCTGGGTGCCCAAAGAAGATCGCTGTGAAGGTGGCACGGGTCGTCTGTATGGACTGGACTTTGAAGACTGCACGGAGGGCCTGGACACCAATGGCGATGGCGACCTCGATAGCTCCGATGGAGACTATGTGGAGCACGAGGATGAGTACTTGTCGGGCGTCACTGTGACCGAGCAGGGATCCCTGGTCTATGGAACCTCAAATCCAACGACCGATGGTTCGGATGGTGCTGTTGTGACCCGAGATGTTGCGGACGACCCCTTCCTGGGAACCGCTACAATGGCTTGGCTCGAAGTCTTTTGATTCCGATCTGGTAGGCTTGCCTTCATGAAATGGGTTGGAGCATTCACATTGTGGCTGGGTATAGTGTCTGGCGCTGCCTTGGCGGAAGACGGTTTCATCGGCATTCGCTACGAGGAACAATCCGAGGGCTTGATTGTGACGCATGTGGTGGAAGGCTACCCGGCGGCAGAGGCGGGTTTGGTGGCCGGAGACCTAGTCTTGAGTGTGGATGGTCACTCCCTGAAGTCGGCTGAGCACGATGTGTCCATCTCTGGGTCCATTGGGACGGAGGTACGCCTGGAGATCCTGTCTCCGCTCGAGGATACTTCTCATCAGGTCGCGATGAAGCGTGTGGCCAAGGCACCGAGGGCCGGGCCACGAGATGGGGAGCACCGGGCGTTCCTTCGCTTCTCAGGGGCACTAAGGAATGGCAGTGCATCGGATGTACGCCAGGCGACCAGTGCGCTAATTGACGCCGACTATGATGGCCTCGCGCCAGTGATGGCCTTTCGAGGCATGATGCGTGCCGCGAAGCGTCGCCCCCGAAAAGCCAAGGCAGCGCTAAGTGTGCTCGAGAAGCGAGGCATTGAGGACGGAGCGGTTCTTGAAGTTATCGGATCTGCCTATGCGGACTTGGGCCGTCCGGACAAAGCGGTTCAATACCTAACGAGGGCAAAAGAGGCCGCACCGGACGATCTCCAGACCCGGCTCGGTGCCCGCTGGCGCTTCGACGAGCGATTGGCTGAGGCGCTGTGGGAGGAGGGCGATCGGGCGGGTGCCATTGCGCTCACCCGACACATAGCGACCGTTCGCAAGCTGGATACCCTCTTGGGTCTGACAGGTATGGCCGACCCAACGCCTCCTGAGCACTGGACGATCGAGCTGTCAGAAGAGGATGACTTTGAGGTCACGCTGTACGATGGGCAACAGTGGAAGCTTTCGGAGCACCGAGGAAAGCCGGTAGCGCTGGTGTTCTGGGCGAGCTGGTGTGGCCCGTGCAAACAGGAAATGCCTGCGTTGGCTGAGCTGGTAAATCGCCGGGGGGATTGGCCTGTGGAGTTTCTGGCAATCTCCGTGGACAAGGATGAACAGGCTGCCAAGGCCGAAGCCCTGGTGAAGCGGTGGAAGCTTCCTTTTGCGGCAACCCGGTCTCGGGAAATCGGGTCTCGGTTT
>CAWVVG010000196.1:0-6818 GCA_963932775.1 uncultured bacterium | reverse complement strand
CCACGAGAGAGTCAATGCGACTCGAACTTCGGCTTGAGGGGCCTTGATTATTTGGGCCTAACCAGCCACAGCACAGTGTTGAGGGCACCCAACAACGGTACACCGTCAGCCAACGGAGTCTCTGTTCATCGATTCGGCCAAATACGAAGGCGATAGGCGTCACCCCACTTGGCCTCGAGATAAGCAACTTCCCTCATGCCCACCCATGCCCCAGCGCAGCCCAGCCGTCTGGTCGAAAGACTCTGGCAGTACTTGGTCCAGACCCGCGATCTGAGCATGCTCGCTTTGGTAATCTCAGCGAAAAGCGTGCTGCTGTGCAAGCTGGCGGGCTTTGGCTTTGGGCTTCCCGCAGGCTTTGCGATGACGCTCGGCACATCGCTCCTTCTGGTGAGCCCCTTGGCGCTCTTGTCCGGCGCCTGGCGGCGGCGAAGCGTCTTGTGGATGAACATCATTCTTACCGCCCTATTGGTGGGAGATCTGACCCACGCGCTCTACTTTCGGGATGTGCTCTCGCTGCACAGCGCCAGTGCAGCGGGGGGCCTCTCCACGATCCATGAGTCCATCACCGCCCTGCTTGGCCCCATGCAGTTGATGTTGATGGTAGACCTGGTGGCTATGGCCGCCTTTAGCTGGGTTCGCCGGTGGCGAGGCTGGACCAAGCCCGAATGGGTGGCGACCCCGCGGGCAGCAGCCGTGTTTCTCGCCTTGGGCATCGGCTTTGGCTGTGTGTCGATTCAGATGCACTTCGCCAAGAAGACCCAGGGCGTGTTCCTTCGGGTCTGGTCCCAGCGCGTATTCGTCCGCTCAGCGGGCATCGTGGCCTTTCACATCCACGATACCGCGCGCTTTTTAGGCGAGCACATCTTCGTCCAAGCGCTCGACACCGAGGCCCAGGTGGCTGTAGACACCCACTGGGCCCAGCAAGATGCCGCGAGCGCCGACTACACAGACCCAAGCTTGGTCGGGTCGGCCAGAGACGCCAATGTCATCTTTTTGATGGTGGAGAGTCTGCAAGATCAGGCCATGGACACCGCCATCGACGGCCGCCCGGTCACGCCACACCTCAATGCTCTCGCCACTGAGAGCATGCGGTTCACCCGCTTTCACCACCAGACCGCACAAGGTCGGACCGCTGATGCGGAAGCGGTAACGCTGTGTGGCGTGCACGCCCTCAGTCAAGGCGCCCTCCTGTTTCGCTATCCCGACTTTCCCCAGCGGTGTCTGCCCGAGATTCTGCGCGATGAGGCGGGCTACACCACCGCCAGCTACCACGCCATGCGCAGCACCTTCTGGAATCGTGCGGCTGTGGCCCCCAACATCGGCATCGATCTCGTGCACGATGACCGTGACTACAAGGGCACAGCCAAGATCGGGCTCGGCCTTGGGGACATCCCATTTTTGGACCAGTCCGCCGACAAGATCACCCAGCTGAAGGAACCTTTCTTCGCCCACGTGATCACCCTGACGACCCACCACCCTTACCGGATGCCCAAAGGTCAACGAAAGCTCAAACTCGGACACCTGAAAGGCACCTACCTGGGCCGTTACTTCAATTCCATTCACTATGTGGACAGGGCCATCGGTCGATTTGTCGACACCCTCCGCCACAACGGCGTGCTCGATCGGTCGGTGTTGGTGGTGTATGGCGACCACGACATGGGACGCTTGAGCGGGGCGGGCGATGTGGTCCACGTCATGGACGCCGACGCCAACGCGGCCTTCTTGCCCCGGGTTCCCATCGGTGCGAGCAAGCTGGGAGATCCCAACCACCCGCTCACCCGAATGGAGTGGATGCGCCGGGTGCCGCTGCTGATCCGCTTCCCTGGAGGCGAGCACTCGGGCTCTGTCGCCCAGCCCACCGGCCAAATTCAGATCCCAGCCACCGTGCTGTCGTTGCTCGGCCTGCCCACAACCCAGCGAGACTTTCTGGGGCCAAGCCTCTTTATCGAGGCCAATGCACCAGCCCCCGTCATCGCATTCCGCGATGGCAGCGGCGTCCAAGGGGACCTGACCTATCTCCAGGGTGGCGCCGAGGGTGAAGGGTCGTGCTGGAACACTACATCGAAAGCAGCACGCCCGCCCACAGACTGCGGTGACCTCCCTGCCGCCATTCGGACAGAGCTGATGGTATCTGACACCGTCCTCCAGCATGGACTGAGCCGAGACCTGCGCCAGCAACCGCACGCCGTTGAATAAAAGGGGTTGACGCCCTCACATCGCTCGACTTATCTCGCCTCGTACCCTTGTGGAGTCCCACGATGAACCCCATCATTCGCGCCATTACCATGGGCTTGGTCGGTCTCTCCGGGCTCTTCGCCGTCGATGCGTGGGACAGCTACCGCCTGTTTAGGCGCTCCACGATGCGGATTCGTACAGACCAAGCCACGCTGGATCTGCTCACCGGTGCTGTGACCGACTACGTCGGGCGGGTCGCGGTGGCCTACATCGTACTTGGTGTACTGGCGGGCATCGGTGTGCACCTCGCCACCCGGCTGTGGTTTCCAGAGACCCCCAGCGCACGTCGATGGTGGACCACTGCCTTCATCGTCCTGCTATCATTTTTCGGCCTGGGCTATCTTGAGCAAGCGGCGGCCTTCCCCGCCATGTACGACACCATGCCCGGGGTGGCCTGGTGGGCCGACACCGTACGACCAGAGCAAGTGACGACAGGATCTATGGCGCTGGCCCTCGCAGTGTTTGGCATCGCTGCGCTCCGATGGCGCCAGGCAAGTCACGCCACGATGGGCGTGTTCGCCAAGAGAGCGGCGGCACTCGGGGCCTGGCTTGGGCTGTGCGCTGTTGCCTTGCACAACCCGACACCGACCCCCACAGCCGACAATGACGTCACCAATGTGGTGATCATCGGTGTGGACTCGCTTCGGCCTGACCACCTCGGTTTTTACGGCTATGACCGCAAGACTGCCCCCAACATCGATGCCCTGCTCGCAGAGTCTGTCACCTTCGACTCGGCTTGGACCCCGCTGGCCCGCACATTCCCCGCGTGGACATCGATTCTCAGCGGCATGCTGCCCATCAACAACGGCATTCGGGACAATCTCCCTGAACCCGATGAGGTGGTCGCCAAGGTCCCGCTGCTTCCCCAAGTGCTCAAGGACGCAGGCTGGACCACGACCTTTGTCACCGACGATAGCCGCTTCTCCTACATGCTTCCTGAGATGGGTTTTGATCGCATTGTACAGCCATTGCCCAACCTTAAAAACTTCGCAGTGAGCCTCAACGAGCCTCGGTTTCGCGCCTTCAGTTGGTTGATGCACAACCCGCTTGGCTTCTCACTGCTCCCCACAGCAGCCTACAACCAGGCTTTCTCTCGGAGCTACCGGCCAGAACTCTTCATCGACGCGGCCGTTGACGCCCTGGGTGAGACCTCCCGCGTTGGCAAGCCCTTCTTCTACGCCGTGCACTCCTGTGTACTGCACGCGCCTGCGGAGCGCCCCTACCCCTGGCACCAGATGTGGGGACAAAGCGGCTACACCGGTGGAAACCGCTTCCGGTACTCCAAGTCCGGCACGGTGCTCCTTGAAGATGGCAAGAAGGTCAAGCGGACCCGACGGGCCAAGCAAGCCATCGCAGAACAAGACGTGCGCATCTATGACAGCGGCATCGATATGGCCGATCGGTTGGTGGGGAGTGTTGTCTCCAGCCTGAAGGCCTCAGGCCTATGGGACAACACCATCGTAGTGCTTCTCAGCGACCACGGAGAAGAGCACTGGGACCGAAAGCTGCCCTATAAATTTAATGGCCCCAATCACGGCTTTCACGCCTACGGAGATGGGCAACACCAGGTCGTATTGGCGATACGCACCCCCGATGGTGCCCTCGCCGGAACGCGGGTCAAGGCCCCCGTTCGACTCTTTGACCTGGTCCCCACCCTCAACACCCTCTTGGGCATACAGTGGCCAGGCGAACTTGACGGTGTCGATGCCCTGCTGGCACCCGATGAAACCGATACCCGAGAGGTCTACATCGAGACCGGGGTCACCGAGCCCGGCTACTGGAAAAAGGGGCATAAGAAGTACCCATTCAAGCGCTTGAGCGCCAAGTACGCGATCGATGAGGCCACCGGTCGAGTGAACATCAAGCCGAGCTTTCTTCCCCACCTGATCGCAGCCAAGGATCGGGTGATGCAGGTCGGTCGCTGGAAGCTGGTGTGGCACTCGATGGAGCAGGGTGGAGAGGCCCAGCTGTTCGACCGAGAGGCGGATCCACTCAACCGCACAGACCTCAGTCAGACACACCCTGAGATATTGGCGGACCTGCTCGGTCGGATGACACCCTACCTGGAGCGAGATGGCCTAAAGGTTGTGGCTGCGCCCTAAGTGTGGGTAGGCTTTGGCATCCTATGATGCAGATGGTCGGGCTGGATATATTGGGCTCCCAGGCCTCTCAAACCACGCCAATAACGACGCTCGCTGAGCACCCACATTGCGAACCATCTGCCCCTCGAATTGTACGGTTTGAGGGTCTTTTATCTTGTAATTTTTGTCTTAGGACCTCTGTTGAACAACGTTCTGCCCGTTAGATCGACCGCTATTGGAGGGGTCATGCGGACGGCCATCACATACGGGCTGTTTCCTCTGTGGTTCACGGCCGCCCTCATCTCGGCGGTGCAGCTGTACGGGTTGGGTATCCGCATTGAAGGGATCGTGGTGGGCATCGGGGTGAGCACCGCTGTGGTGGTGGCCATCGCCGAGCGGATTCATCCAGCCCAGGTGCGTTGGAGTCAGCCCCACGGGGACATTGGAACGGACTCCATTCACGTGGTGGTGTCCCAGGGACTCGTTCCCGCTCTGATGGAGTCGCTGATCGCGGCAGCAGTGCTGCATCTGTCGCTTTCTGCATCGGCCTGGCTGGGGCACTCCATCTGGCCCGACACCTGGCCCCTGGTGGCGCAGCTGGGCCTGGCCTTGGTGAGCGCTCAGTTCTTTGAGTATTGGTTTCATCGTCTGTGCCACACCGCACCGTTTCTCTGGCGCTTCCACGCCACCCATCACAGTGCTGAGCGGCTGTATTTCCTGAATGCGGGGCGCTTTCACCCGTTCGATACAGCCGTGTCGGTGGTGCTCTCTTTTGGAACCCTGATGTTTTTGGGTGCCAGTGAAGTGGTGATGCTGCTCATGGCCTGCTGGATCACCGTCCATGGTCTGTTCCAGCACTGCAATGTTCACCTTCGCCTGGGACCGCTGAACTGGATTTTCTCCATGGCCGAGCTTCATCGCTGGCACCACTCGTTGGTCCTCGAAGAAGCCAACAGCAACTACGGCAACAACATCCTATTGTGGGACATCGTATTCGGGACCGTCTACTGGCCCCCCGACAAGGATGCTTCGGCCGAGATCGGCATTGGCGACATGGCGCGCTTCCCACAGTCCTGGTGGGGTCATATGCGCTCCCCCTTTCGCTGGGCGGCCATTGAAGCAGAGAATCGGAGAATGCCATAGGCTGGGTCAGTATTCGGGCCTCCGTGTGCCACTCAGCCGACCCGCCGACCCTCGCCGGCCCAGCAGAGCGCGGGTGAATATTGTCTTCTTGGTCCCCTAATGTTGGTGGTCTTGTCGGCGCCTTATGAGGCCGAGGAAGCTGAGGCTGAGCAGGGCCAGTCCACCTGAAGCGGGGTTTGTCGAAGCGCACCGTCGGGCGCCGCCGCCCCTAAGCTCCCGGAGGCCGTCGCATGCATCACCCAGGCCATCGCCATCGTCGTCCGCTTGGTCCGCATTGTAGGTGACTGGGCAGTTGTCGCATGCATCGCCCTTTCCGTCACCATCCCGGTCTTGTTGGCCCGGGTCGGGGTTTATGCGGCAGATGTCGCAGGCATCGCCCACACCATCCGCATCGATGTCATCCTGGGTGGGGTCTTTCAGGGTCGGGCAGACATCGCAGACGTCGCCAATGCCATCGCCATCGCTATCGGTTTGTGCTGCATCGTACTCATCGGGGCAGATATCACACGCATCGCCGCGTCCGTCGCCATCGGAGTCTTGTTGGCCCGGATTTCGAACGGTCATGCAGTTGTCGCACCCATCGCCGATCTCGTCGTAGTCGACGTCGGACTGGTACAGGGCGCCATCGTCATCGACTTCGTAGGGGTTGGCGAACTCAAAGCAGTTGTCACACAAATCACCGAGCCCATCGCCATCGGAGTCGAGCTGGGACGGGTTGTCGCTCGAGGGGCAGTTGTCGGCCACATCGCCGTTGCCGTCGCCGTCTGAGTCTGCCTGGTCGGGGTTGGGTTGGGTTGGCGCGTTGTCGCACAGATCGCCCACGCCGTCCATGTCTTGGTCGGATTGATTGGGGTTGGGTACATTGGGGCAGTTGTCGCAGTGGTCACCGAAGGGGTCTCCGTCGGCATTCTCTTGGAGGGGGTTGTGCGCCTCTGGACAATTGTCGCATCCATCGCCGAGTCCATCGACATCAAAGTCCAGTTGGTCGATGTTCGGAATCTCGGGGCAGTTGTCGCAGTCCAAGTCGATGGTCATGGAAGGCAACCCATGGGCGTTCAGCACGTCAATGGTACCAGAGGATAAACCATCGCCATCTTCATCCATATCGGCCGTAAGGTATCGACATCCGAAGGCAAAGTACTCGACGTAATAGTCTGCGTTTGGGTATGGCACATCGAATTCGTCCACTGTCTCAGCGCACAGAGGGTCTTCGAGGTCGACCGCTTCTTCTTCTGACGCGTCGATCACATTGCAGTTGAGGTCCTGTATAAGCAGGTTGTGCTCATCTGCTTGGGCGGGCATTGTGGCGACAGAGAATACGAAGGCTAAGGTAATGAACACGGGCAACTCCTGTACAGT
>CAWVVG010000195.1:0-6837 GCA_963932775.1 uncultured bacterium | reverse complement strand
GACCTTGGCGTAAGGCTCCAAGAGTTCTTCGAGTTCTTGGGGAGGTGGCAGCTTGCTCGGTGAGTGAATCTCAAACTCAGCACCAACCTTGGTCCGGACCTTGTAGACCACAGAGGGGCTGGTAGTGATGAGGTTCAGCCCGTACTCACGCTCGAGGCGTTCCTGAACAATCTCCATATGGAGCAAGCCGAGGAAGCCACACCGGAACCCAAAACCAAGAGCATCGGAGCTCTCCGCCTGGTAATTAAAGGCGGCATCGTTGAGTTTCAGCTTTTCAAGGGCATCTCGCAGGTCTTCGTGGTCCTTCGACTCCACAGGGAAGATTCCAGAGAACACCATTGGCTTGCATTCCTCAAAGCCGTCGAGCGCCTCCTCAGCCGGACGTTCGCGAAGGGTGACGGTATCGCCCACCCGCGCATCCGAAAGCTGCTTGATGCCCGCGATCATGAAGCCCACCTCACCTGCACACAGGCTCGGCTTGTCCTTCATATCTGGAGCAAACACACCAATCTTCGTGACGTCGTAGTGAACGTCCGCACCCATCAGTGTGATCCGATCTCCCTGGTGGATTTTGCCATCCATTACCCGCAGCAAGACCACGACCCCCACATAGGAATCGAACCATGAGTCCACGATCAAGGCCTTGAGCCGTCCGTCCCGATCGCCGTCGGGGCTGGGGATATGCTTCACAACCGCCTCGAGCACGTCCTTCACACCCATGCCCGTCTTGGCACTCACTGAGATTGCGTACTCCGTGGAGAGGCCAATGCCATCCTCAATCTGCTTGAGTACTCCTTCCACATCCGCACTCGGCAGGTCGACCTTGTTGATGACTGGGAGAATCTCGGCATCTTGGTTGAGGGCCAAGTACACATTGCTGAGTGTCTGGGCTTCCACACCCTGGGTCGCATCGACGACCAACACCACCCCTTCACACGCAGACAATGACCGAGAGACCTCGTAGGAGAAGTCCACATGCCCCGGTGTGTCGATGAGGTTGAGCCAGTAGGTCTCCCCATCGTCGGCGACGTACTCCATCACCACAGTCTGAGCCTTGATGGTAATGCCCCGCTCTTGCTCGAGCTCCATTCGGTCGAGGTACTGCTCCTTTTTATCGCGCTCTCCAATAAGCCCAGAAATTTCCATCAGCCGATCGGCCAGAGTGGATTTACCGTGATCTATATGGGCAATGATCGCAAAGTTTCGGATCTTGTCGATGGGTGGCTGCATGGTCAAACTCGCTTGGATGGATTTCTTCCAATCCCGTGGTACTCGAATCCAGCCGCTTGGACCACCGCTGCTACCAAAACGTTGCGCCCATCGTAGAGCACAGGCGAGCGCATCACCAAGGCCAATGCCTCAAAGTCCGGGTTTCGGAATTCGCTCCATTCGGTAACCAAAGCCACGGCATCTGCACCTTGGGCGGCATCCATCAACGACTCAACAAAGGTCAATCTGTCCAGGCCTGGCGTGCCTGCCAGTGCAACTTTCGCCGCAGAGACCGCTTCGGGGTCCGTGGCACGCACTTCAGCGCCCGCATCCAGGAGCTGGCGAATTAATACCAAGGCGGGCGATTCACGAACATCATCTGTACGGGGCTTGAATGCGAGGCCCCATACTCCAAAACAATGCCCACTGAGGTCCGACCCAAATCGGTCCGCTATCTTTTCACCCAGCAAGGTCTTCTGGCGGGAGTTGATGCGCTCCACCGCTCCAGGGATTTCCAGCGCCACACCCGCCTCCTCTCCCATCTTCGCAAGCGCACGGATGTCCTTGGGAAAGCATGAGCCCCCAAACCCGGCACCGGCGAACAGGAATTTGGGGCCGATTCGTGAATCGCTTCCAGTCCCCATGCGGACAGCCTCAATATCCGCACCCACCACTTCACACAGGCGTGCCAGCTCGTTCATAAACGATATCTTGGTCGCCAGAAGTACATTGGATGCGTACTTCGTGATCTCAGCAGACTGATTGTCCATAAAAACAATGGGACGACCCGTCCGAACCATGCCCCGGTACAGCTGCTCCATGACCTGGGCGGCCTTTTGCGAGTCACAGCCCACTACGATGCGATCTGGACTGGTAAAGTCTGCAACTGCAGCGCCTTCTTTGAGAAACTCAGGGTTCGATACGACGTGAACACCGTGCTCGGTTGCGGACTCGATCCGGGCCCGCACTTGGGTAGCGGTGCCCACCGGAACTGTGGATTTAATCACAACCGTGACGGGGCCGCTTATCGCTGCCCCGATTTGATCAGCCACAGCCAAGACTGCCTGGAGATCTGCAGAGCCATCCTCAGCGGGGGGCGTGCCCACCGCAATAAAAATCACATCGGCTCGGGCCATTGCACCGTCCGCGTCGGTGGAGAAGCTAAGTCGCCCCTCTCGAACCACACGGCGAAAAATATCCTCGAGGCCAGGCTCGTAGATTGGGATCTTACCTTCAGTAAGCCCCTGGATTTTCCCAGCATCCCGGTCCACACAATGCACATGAGAGCCTTGGTCGGCGAGACATGTCCCCACCACCAAACCGACGTACCCGGTACCGACTACACAAATGCGCATTCACTCCCCTTCTGTATTGCCTTCGATTAGTGTGGATACCGCGCCCCTTCGTCCTTGGCCAACCCCACGTCAGACACGGCTTTGATCGACCAACCGCTCGCTGTGCCTTGACACTCCAAAGGTGAAACGATACTTCGCGACCCGCAAAGCGTGCCCAATCCAGGTCGCCACTTAAACTCTTTGGAGCGAAGATGGCTAATATCGCCAGCGCTATCAAGCGGAACCGGCAAAACATTAAACGCCGCGCCCACAACCGTCACTATCGCAGCACTATGCGGACCCAAATCAAGCGGGTTCGCGAAGCAATAGAGGCCGGAGACAAGGACGCAGCCAAGGCACTTTTCCCCGGAACCGTTGCCATCATTCAGCGGGTCGCCCAGAAGGGAATGATTCACAAGCTGACTGCTGCCCGGCGTGTGAGCCGCCTGAACAAGGCCATTCAAGCAATCGGCTAAAACCCGTTGCTGACTATTTCAACAAGCCCGAGCGGGTCACTCGCTCGGGCTTGTTGTGTTTGTGGGCCCGCACTCCAGCTTTCCGAACCTAAGCGGTAAGGGTCAGCAGCAATCCTTCGAATACCCGGCGATCACCAGCCTTAGACCGATTGAGGTCCCCATTGGCTTGGGCAATTTGATCGAGCATGTAGCCGGGGTCGATCGAGCGCATACGCAGTGCACTTTGTGCGGTGTCCAGCTTCCTTCTCGGCATACGAATGCCAGCATCTTTTGGGTTGATCCGCCGCCGCATGCAGTCCTGCAGCGTGATCAACTGCCTCATTTGCCAGGTAATCATTGCGATGAGGCGATGGGCCGACTCTCCCGTATCCATCATTCGATGCGCCACGGCCAAAGCGCGATCTGCATCGCGCCGTACTACTGCATCGGTCAAGTCCCAAATGGCGGCTTCCGCCACCAAGCTACACACCGCCTCGACGTCTTTGACATCGACTCGCCCTTCTCCACCGACATAGGCAATCACTTTGCTCAGCTCTGCCTGAATGCGACCAAGGTTGGACCCAACCAACTCGACAATCAGCACCGCTGTTCGATGGTCCATCTGGCAGCCAGCTTCTTCGGCCGCCGCTAAAGCGAACCGTACTGGGTCCTGTTCGCCCGTCTTAAACCGTTGAACTCGACCGAACTTCTTGATCGCTCCTTCCAGACGTCTGCCGCGATCCATACCACCGCTCGGGGGGGCATTCTTCGCACCCGTAAGAATCAGCACCGTGCTCGGGCTCGGGTTTTCTATGTAGACCAGCAGGTCATCCAACAGTTCGACAGGCGCACTTTCCATCTCCCGAATGATCACCACTCGGTACTTCGCCATCATCGGCACAGTCTTGCTGGCCTCGATCGCCCTGTCTGCACCATCACCAGCTGTGAAGACTGCGAGGTTAAATCCCGGCGAACCTCCACCGAAAACGGTGCTGACCAGATCGGTCTCAGCGCGCTTCCGACCGATACCCTCATCCCCCAAAAACAGGGCTACGGTCGGGAACCCTTCACTCACCAGAAGCCCCGGGAGAATTTGCCAACCACAATACTATTTCTTGGGTGAGATCAACTGAAAGCTGTTTGAAGGCTATCGCACGCGCTTGGGATGCTTGAACGGCATCGATGACCGTATAGGCCCGCTCCAAGGAAAATTTTGCCGTCCGAGAACCCGACAACACACTCAATTCCAAACGGGCAGCAAACACTTGACCAGCGGGCCCTGAAGCCACCGCTGAAGTCTCCGCAGACAACACCGCAACATCAACAGCCGTTGCGCTCTTTCCGCCTAGGATCGCAGATGCTCCGAGAGCGGATGCAATGCCATCTCGGATAAAATCCCGAAGTCCTGGCTCCGCAACCGGTCCCACGACCTGACCCACATTGTAGCGGGCCAGCGATGCAGGAGGGCGTCCAAGGTGACATCCCATGAAGCAAATACCAAGCCCCAGCCACCACCAAACAGCCTTCAATCCCGTCACCTCGATCCTCCAAGAACAATCACAAACGGTTAACGTATCCACCGGGAGGCACCATCGTGCTCGGACTAATTGCCATTCTCGCATCCACGCCTTGCTGGTCACAGACCCTAGGTACGGCCACTTCAACCAATCAGACCGCGCGCAGGTCAGGATCCCAGGAAATGGACCTGCCCCTCCGGCGGGAACATCTGTACGAATTGAACTTTCGTACCCGATACCTGAGTGTGCCCAATTCCATCTTAGACATCTGGTTCTTCGACAACGACAGTGACGGAGCCAATCCTTATGCACGCCCTAAAGTCCGGGCCTACACCGCTGGCATAGAATTCGTGACTAAAAAGGAGCCGGCCAACTGGATCTTCTACTTCGAGTACATGGGAAACCTGATGGACGAGGGGTACTGGGACGACGTTGAAAAGCCAGCGGCGCACGATGATGGTGACTGGGTACGTCCCGACGGGCTCGGCATGCTGGTGCTCGGCGCGAATTACGGCCAAGAAGTCCGCGCCACCGACTGGTGGAGTTTCATATTCGGCGGTGGCATTGGCATGGGTGTCATGCTCGGAGACCTCACGACATGGGGCCCTGGAGCCAGCGGCGACAATCGCGAAGAGGGCTGTTTGTCTGAGTCTCCTGCCTACATTCGAAAAGAAACCTGTCCCGACGATGGTGCCAAGACGATCCCCTCTGTATTGCCAGTTGTGGACATCACCATAAGTTCTAGATTCCACCTTGGTGACCAAGCAAACCTACGTTTAGACATGGGTCTTCACGACATGTTGTATGTGGGAACCGCTTTCGGGGCCGTATTCTAAACCCCATACGCAACGCATCGACGGAATTTGCCTTGCACGACGTTCCGGATGTGCTATTTCCGCCGTGCACTTTTTCCTGGCCATTATTTGTTTGGCCCACCTGGAGTACACCTTGATTCTGGTAACCGTTCGTGAGAATGAACCTTTCGAAAAGGCACTTCGTCGTTTCCGCCGCAAGGTAGAGCGCGAAGGAATCCGCAAAGACATCAAGAAGAACAGCTTCTACTTGAAGCCTGGCGAAAAACGACGCTTAAAGCAGCGTCTCGCTGAGAAGCGTCGTCGTAAATCGATGCACCGTTCGTATAAACGCGAATAGTTCACTCTTTCCAACGCGAATCGATCCCCGCTTCAAGCAGGGATCGTGCCCGTTGGATCGCTGCTGAATTCTCCAAACCGTCCGACGCGTCTTGAGCTAGGGTAGTCTCCACTACCCTGCCCAGCAGCGCCTCCCACTCAGCCTGCTTGCCTTCCGCTGCACTGACGTATTGGGCGAGGTCGACCACTGGCGTGAGCCTATCCGGCGACAAGCGTGAAGCCTCGGCGAAGGCCTTCCGGGCGCCTTCCAGGTCCGGTCCCAGGGGTTCCGGCGGCAACGCTAAAGCCAAGCCAAGGGCCGCATACGGACGACCACCATCGTACTGACCGTTCAAGCTGACCGCTTTCTCGGCCAAAGCTTGGGTTGCGCCAAGGTCAATGGAGGCTCCCACCACGCCCCGCTCATCCAACCATCGGGACCAAGCGAGACTGGTCCACGTGATGCAGCCGATCCGATTGGAGGCCAGCGTACCCACTGCCCGCTTGGTCACAGCACCACCGGCAGACTGTACAAGCCCCCCGAATGCATCCTCCAACATCAAACAACGAAGACCAAACTCCCGGGCGGTCACAAAGCCATCGAGCCCATCATCTGGGTGGGCATATGCCCGAACCGTATATGCTCGGGCAAGTCGTCCGAGCAATTTCGGTTCTGTCGGAAACTCCCGGGCCCCGCTTAGGTACCACTGGATCGCGCGATCAAGGTCGACAAGGTCCGAACGCGCCGCGAAGCGCGCATCCCCGTTTCGTAAGATTCGTACTGCCAGCTCATTCCGGGCACGGTCCTTTGGCCCACAGCCAAACACCACAAACATGCAACCAATCATTGCCGAACCAAGGACGTGCCTCATGGGGTACCTCTTTTCCGACTTCACCTTAGCGGAACGCAACACGAATAGGACAAAAACTCCACGAAATTTTTCTTGACGGAACAAGGTACCCACGTCAAACTTCGACACTCTGCCCGGGTGGTGAAACGGTAGACACAGGGGCCTTAAAAGCCTCTTTCCGCAAGGGAGTGCTGGTTCGAATCCAGCTCCGGGCATACTTTCTTAGATAATGGAATGGTTATGGGAAAAGTCATTGGAATTGACCTCGGCACCACCAACTCCGTCTGTGCGATCATCGAGGGTGGTGAATCCAAGGTGATCATCAGCGAGGAAGGTGGACG
>CAWVVG010000194.1:0-6840 GCA_963932775.1 uncultured bacterium | reverse complement strand
GGAAACGAGGTCGACACCGGAAACGAGGTCGACACCGGAAACGAGGTCGACACCGCTGGCGCAGTGCAGGGCACCAATAATGTGTACAGCGCCGCCGAGCTCGCCAACGACAAGGGAGGCTGCAGCACGGCTGGCGGCACCCACAGTCCATGGATGGCGAGCCTAATCGGTCTGCTATTGGGCTTTCGGCGACGACGCGTAGCCTGACCCAAGCCATGGCGTTCCTTGCCCTCCGACTAACCACCCACTGAAGCTCTTAAGTTGCTGGGTTTTCGCTCAGCATATCTCGCTTTAAGGCCACCTCACGCATGGCCTCTGCATCTGGATGGGGCTCTTTGCTGTCATCAATGATTGGCCACTTCACAGCCAAGTTCGCGTTGATCTCGATGTACTCACTCCACTTGTCCGGCACATCGTCCTCCTCGAAGATGGCTTCAACAGGACACTCCGGCACACATGCGCCGCAATCGATGCACTCCTCTGGGTCGATCACGAGGAAATTCTCACCTTCTCGGAAACAATCCACCGGACACACGGACACACAATCCGTAAATTTGCACCGGACACACGGTTCTGCAACAACATAAGCCATGCGGCCTCCTTCAATCGTCGGTTGGTGGCAACACTACATCAAGGTCCAGTATACCGTGAGGTCGACCCTCAAAATTTCCAAAAATTGTTCTCTACTGAGAGTAGTGTCAGTCTATGGGATTCCACCACAGACCACGAAAAGCGCCTTGCTGGTAACGGTAAATTGGTACCCACCACTGCGCATTGGGCAGACATCATGATTTTCCGTCAACTATTCGAGCCAGAAACGTCGACCTACACCTACTTGCTCGGCGATGAAGCCAGCCGAGAAGCCATCATCATCGATCCCGTACTCGAGAACGTGGAGCGAGACATCCTCCTGCTGACCGAGCTTGGCCTGACCCTCACCCACACCATCGACACCCATGTCCATGCCGACCACGTGACCGGTGCCGACGAGCTGAGACGATGTTTGGGGGTAAAGACGGTCATCTCATCGGACTCCGGCGTGCAGTGCGCAGACATCAATGCCACACACGGTCAGGTCATATCGTTCGGAGTCCACCAGGTTGAGGTTCGGCTCACGCCAGGCCACACAAGCTCCTGCATGTCACTGGTTTCCCGTCACGACAACGAGACCATTGTGTTTACCGGAGACGCTTTGCTGATCAGAGGCTGTGGCCGAACGGATTTCCAACAAGGCTCCGCAGCCGTTCTATACCAATCGGTGCACCAGCAGATTTATTCGCTCCCTGACACCACCAAGGTCTACCCGGGTCACGATTACAATGGTTTCACGATGAGCACGGTGGGCGAGGAGAAGGCCCACAACCGGCGACTCAATATCCAGATAGACCAAGCCACTTTTATAGGCCTCATGAACAACCTGAACCTGGCCTATCCCAAGAAAATCAAAGAGAGCCTCCCAGCCAACATGGCCTGCGGCGAGCAGATCGGCGAACCATCACAAGCGTAGAATCTTCGACCGCCACACTCCGCGGACCCGCCTCATTCCACCGACCCACAGGAAACATGAAGTACTTCCCATACAAAACTCCCGGCCTTTTCGGTGGCCTGGGCCTCGTGGGCGCCATCTCGACGACAGCCATCTGGCTTGCTGGCACCCCATACTTCCAGTCCTTGCGCCTGAGTCCTCTCATACTAGGCATCCTCATCGGGGCAGTGGTCGGAAACACCATCCGAGACCAGATTCCGAGACACTGGAATACCGGGATCATCTACTCAGCCAAGATGATCTTGAAACTGGCGATAATTCTCTACGGATTCCGCATCACTTTCGCACAGATAGCAGGGGTCGGCCTCGACGGATTCCTGGTTGACCTCATCATGCTATCGACCACCCTGATGATCGGTTCCTTTGTGGGAATCAAGCTCTTGGGCATGGACAAGGAAACGGCCATCATGGTCTCTGCAGGCGCCTCCATCTGCGGAGCGGCCGCAGTGATAGCTACCGAGCCCTTGGTCAAAGCAGAAGCCCACAAGACGGCCGTAGCGGTCGGAACAGTGGTCTTGTTTGGTACCCTCAGTATGTTTGCATACCCAATGGTGTACCGAACGGGCTGGATCCCAATGGACGAGACCACCTTTGGAGTCTACATCGGTGCCACCGTACACGGAGTCGCCCACGTCGTCGGCGCTGGAGAGGCCGTTGGCGAGATGGCTGCCCAGACATCAATCATCGTAAAGATGACCCGAGTGATGTTGCTTGCACCCACCCTGATCGTCATCGGATCCGTTCTGAATCGAGGAAAGGCCCGGGCTGACGGAACGAAGACTCCCTTGGTCATCCCTTGGTTCGCCCTTGGGTTTGTCGCTGTTGCCGCTTTCAACTCCCTCGGACTGCTGGCCGATAATGTGGTCGCCCAAATCAATGTGTTCGACACGCTGCTTCTCACCATGGGCATGACTGCCCTTGGCATCGAAACCAATGTGAGCAAAGTTAAGGTCGTTGGACTCACACCCATCTATCTGGCCGCTGGACTGTTCCTCTGGCTCGTTGTGGGCGGATACTTCTTCACCACCCTGCTTGCCGGCTAACCCCATGTCAGACACCTCTAAAAGCAGGCGCCAGTTCCTCCAAACACTCTCCATCGGTGGTGGGGCGGTACTGCTCGCGTCGTGTACCCACCCCGCAGCGGCCGTGGACAATGGAGAGCCTTCACCGACTCCACCGGACCCGCAGACTCCACCACCACTTCCAGACGGGCTCGATCCGGCCCACTTCCACGTCCACAACAACAAGCCCCTCGCCTTGGAGACCCGCCGATCTTCACTCAGCTCAGCGGCCATCACTCCTGCGGCACGATTGTTCGTCCGAAACAACCTGCCCATGCCGGACCCGTCCATCTTGGCCAACCGAGATGCTTGGATGCTGAGTGTGACAGGCACATCAAAGGAAGGCGCTCTCTCACTCGCTGAAATCAAGAACCTCGGCCGCGAGACCACAACGGCGGTGCTCCAGTGTTCTGGGAATGGGCGCGCCTTCTTTGAACACGGCCCATCCGGTTCTCAGTGGTCCGTGGGCGCTGCAGGCTGTGTGAATTGGACTGGAGTGCACCTCAGCCAAATCGCCAAAGTATTTGGCGGCAGCCTATCGGGCATGAAATACGTAACTGCGACGGGGGGCGATCCTTTGCCTCCAGGCGTAGACCCCAAGGCCGCCCTGGTCGAGCGCTCCATCCCCATCGAGAAGGGCCTTAGCGATGTGCTCCTCGCATGGGAAATGAATGGCCAGCCAATCCCCATCACCCACGGTGGGCCCCTGCGCATGGTGGTCCCCGGATACTTCGGCTGCAATCAGATTAAATATGTGAAGTCCATCGCGTTCACCAAAGCCCAATCCGATGCCAAGATTCAAAAGAAGGGGTACCGATTCCGGCCCCTGGGCGAAGGTGGAAACGACACTCAGCCTTCAATGTGGCGCATGCCCGTGAAGTCTTGGGTCAACGGGCCGGGCGCCGATGACACACCGGTGCTCCACGGAACCGTCCACTTTCACGGCGTCGCATTCTCCGGCGAGCGAGGGGTCAAGGGCGTAGAGGTCTCCATGGACCGAGGCGATACCTGGACACCCGCCGAGCTCTATGGTCCAGATATGGGCCCCAATGCCTGGCGCACGTTCCGATTCGCTACCGAATTGGCAGTAGGCGCCCACCACATCGTCTCACGGGCGACGGACAACGAAGGCGACGTTCAACCCCCGGTACGCGACGACAATGAACGGGGCTACCGATACAACGGATGGACCGAGGCTGGATTGGACGTTCGGGTAGTGGCTAGGCTTGGCGACCACACCGGTGTCACCGCACCCCTAAAACCAGGCGAACCCGCCAAACCCATGGGCCCCAGTGATCCCAAAAAGCTCAGCGAAGCCGGCGAGCGAGGTAAAGCCGTATTTCTCGAGACCCAGCCCTCTTGCGGCACATGCCACACCCTCGCGGATGCGGATGCAGCCGGTGCGGTCGGCCCCAGCCTCGACGCCCTGCGACCCACGGAACAAATGGTGGCCAAAGCAACATCCAATGGCGTCGGAATCATGCCATCGTTCGAAAGCAGTCTGTCGACCGAACAAATCAGCGACTTAGCAAGGTACGTTTTCGAAGCGAGCCGCTAGGCTCAGCCCTCGTCCTCGTCGGATGACGCGTCCGTAGACTCCCACCCATCATTGTCCTCATACTTGAGGTACCAGGGTAAATCTTCCTTCTCTCCGCGAAGATTTCCGCCGCCGGTATCTTCCGAAATGGAACTGCTAAACTTGGACGGTGATGGTGACGGGGGAGTCACTGCATTGCCGACCGACTTGCCCAGCACGCCCTTCAGTCTGCCTTTAATCTTGGAACGAAAACCCATGATTCCTACTGACTGATCATCTGGGTCAGGTCCCCGTATTGTCGGATCTTGAACCAGGTGAGTTCACCGTTCTTAAAGTAACGGGCAGCCACGTAGGCCATCTTCACCATATTGGTCGCCTGAGCGAGCATATACACCGGCTCGACATTCTTCTTCCAGTGCTCGCGCTCATCGAGAATCTTGCGGATGAGCGCCTTGGGCACAAAGGACTTGGAAGCCAAGCAAAACACGGCCAGATAGAAGCGGTCCTCTTCGGAACGCGGCCAATCCATGGACACGCGGAACTGGTACCAAGCCTTGTTTGCGCGGCCCTCAACCTCGTTGGGATCCAGTGAACCATCGGCCAATGCTTGGCGAGTCAGTGCGGTCCCTGGAAAGAAGTTCAGGCTGTAAAAAAAGATGTCGTAGGGCCGGGGCAAATCGAGCAAAAACTCAGCCGTCTCGATCTTCATTTCTTCGGTGGCCATCGGGTTGTCCACGATCACGTCGTAGACCACATTCAACTTCAGCTGCTTGTTGAACTCAGCGAATTTCATGATGGACCGATTTCCGGGGCTTCTGTTGTGAATCTCCTTGGATTCCTTGCTCGACCCACTCTCAATGCCCGTCTGAACCCGAACAAGTCCCGCCGCGACGAGCTTGGTCAACATGTCTGGACGCATCATGGGCGGAATCAACAGACACTCGAAAGGCTTGCCCACCCGCTTCGGATACTTGTCGAGGAACTCCTCCATCCAGTCCTCACCGAACGCGAAGGAGGTGTCGTCGTCAATTTTGATGCGAGCAACCTTCGGGAAGGTCTTCTGCATGTGCTCGAGTTCACCCAGGATGTGCTCTACCGAGCGCGCCCGATAGAACTTCTTGCCCTTCTCTTCGTAGACGTCCCTCAGAATGGAGACATAGCAGTAGCTGCAGTTGTAAGGGCAACCCCGAGAGAAATAGATCCGGTACTCGGCCGAACGCTTCCAGGGCTCCTCAATCGTGAGCCGCCCCTTCTCGATGTAGTACTTGTTGTCATCGGCGGTGTCTGGGTAGGGCAACCAATCCAGGTCAGTGATGAGTGGCCGAGGTTTGTTCCGAAAGACTTCACCGTCGATTTTGGCCCAGATGTTCGGAATGGCCGTGGCTTCCGCTTCATCTCGAAGGGCCTCGCACAGATCGATGACCGCCTGCTCCCCTTCACCAACGCACACATAGTCGCAGTGTGGGATGCACTCCTCGGGCACGCTGGTCGGGTGGATACCGCCCCACAGGATGGGGATGTCTGGAAATTCTGCAGCCAGGTCATCGGTGACCTTGAGCGCCATAGAGTACAGGCTCGACATGAACCCGATCCCGATGAGATCGGCACCCTTCTCTCGCACGATGTCCATGGCCATCCGGATGTCTGTCTCCGATGGCATCTCGAGGCGATTGTGGACCCAGTCGCGCAGAAAGACGATGTGGGTCTCGAACCCCGCACGCTGCAATGCGGCGGAGATATACCGAATTCCAGCGTTTTCCACGCTGTAAATGGTCATCAGGACAATGGTGAACTTCTTTTCGCCGGGGTTGACCGACTGGGAAGCGGGACTGGTCGCATCTTCAAGCATTACAGATGTCCTACCCTGTCAACAGCCGCAAGCCAGCAGTCGCCTTGCGCTTGAAGTCGGTCGTGTTTCGAATCTGAGTGATATTCCGCAAGACAAACTTGGGTCGCCAGTAGAAACTTCGGTAAGCCCCTCCGAGCATGTCCCGAAGCTCGTCCCGACTGAAGTGCTCATCCCAGACCTGTGCCTTGAAGGATTCGTCCGGGTTTCGCATAAACTCCGTCCACGGTTCCAAGTCGAGGACACCGTCTCTCATGCCCTCGTCGAACAAGGTTGTTCCTGGGAATGGAGTCATCAGGTTGAACATGACAAAGTCTGGATCCAGCTTGATGCTGTACCGAATTGTATGGGCGATGTCAGCCCGGGTGCGTTCGACCGGCGTGCCGATCATAAAGTAGGCCACCGTATTGATGCCCACTTCTCTACACAAGCGGAAGGCATGCTCGATCTCAAGGCTAGTTACGTCCTTCTTGAGACGAAGTAGCCCCTCCTCAGTGCCCTGCTCCACACCAAATTGGATCCGTTTACAGCCTGCGGCTTTCATCTTCTCCAGCAGGGGCCGGTCCACGCCCTTGACTCGAAAGCGCACCGTCCAACTGATATCAATGCCTCGGCTTAGAATTTCATCGCAGAGGTCATGCACCCGTTTGTTTGTGATGTTGAAGGTGTCATCCACAAAATAAATCTCGCGGATGTCCAGATCCAAACATGCCTGAAGCTCGTCACAGACCCGTGCCGGACTCATCACCCGATAGCGGTGCCGTGGCGTGTTGCAGAATGTGCACCGATACGGGCATCCGCGGCTGGTAATGACTGTGGTGAAGACACCACCTTCACCCATGACGTCGTA
>CAWVVG010000193.1:0-6891 GCA_963932775.1 uncultured bacterium | reverse complement strand
AACAAGCGGCTGCGGCGGGGCCGGCTGCGACTGGGCCGGTGGTGGCTTGGGCGGCGCGGTGGGCCGCTGGGCCCATTTGCGCGGCTGGGGTGCCACAGAGAATGGGTTTCCAATGTTCAGCTCTGTCGTCTTCCGTAGAACTTCAAGAGAAGCGATGGCCAACGGATCAACCAATGCATCCTTGGCCAGGTTCCACATGGACTCCGCACTATCGGGCATGCCCTCGTGGTTGGCACGGCGATACGCATCGTAGCGTTGACGGCGGACCGGGTCGGTCAGCACCGCCATCGCTTCTTTGAGCCCACGCTCCTGACTCTCAAGGATGGTGACATCCGCACCTTGGCGGCGCGCAGCACGAAGGCGACGTACCAGACCTGCAAGCTGGTCGTGGAATGCGGTGTGAATCCCCTCGCCAGTCGCGTCTTGATTCACCCCGAGAATTTCGTAGAAGCCTTGAGACATGAATCCTATCCAGCGGAAATTACCCGGTTCACCAAACCTATTAGCCGGTCGACATCTTGGGGCAACAAGGTCCGTGGATCGATGATGAGCGCACCGCGTGCAACCCGTCCGACAACGGGGGGGCTGCCCGCTCGCAAATTGGCTGCCCAAGCCTCTACATCACCGCCACGCACAGCGACTACGGTGGTAGGAATCGACTCTCCGGGAAGGGCGCCTCCGCCTGAAAAGCCGACATCAGACTCCAGGGTGGCCCCGACCACTGCCTCGGCGATCCGCTCTCCGATCTCACGGCAGTCCTCTGGGGTGCGCCCCAACATTGCCCGCACTGGAATCTCGGCCTCCCTGCCCTCGCGCACCATACGGAGCGTGCTCTCCAGGGCCGCCAAGGACATCTTGCCGAGGCGCATTGCCCGATAAAAAGGGTGGCGCCTTAGCTTTTCGACCAGCGCAGCCTTTCCAACCACGATGCCCGCCTGGGGTCCGCCCAGGAGCTTGTCTCCGGAGAAGGTCACCAGGTCCACACCATCGTCAACCACACGGCGTACGTGCTCGTCCACAGTTCCGGGTGCGGGGCTGCCGGCCAGGCTCAGGGGCCCACCGAGCAGTCCAGAGCCGAGGTCTTCGACCACCGGAATCCCGTGTTCCGCACCCAGCGCCACCAATTCCTCGCGAGACGCACGCTCGGTAAATCCAATCTGTTTGAAGTTGGCAGGGTGCACCCGAAGCAGCATGGCCGTCTTGTCATTGATCGCCCGCTCAAAGTCCGCCGAACGGGTGCGGTTGGTCGTGCCGACCTCCACCAAGTGTGCGCCACCAGCACTCACGATATCGGGCACTCGAAAGGACCCACCAATCTCCACCAGTTCACCCCGGCTGACGATGACCTCCCGGCCCTGGGCCAGAGCCGTCAGCGCCAACATCACCGCGGCAGCATTGTTGTTCACGGCCACACAGGCCTCCGCACCGGTAAGGGCCAGGGTGTGCTCGATGACTCCCGCGAGGCGCCCACCCCGTGCACCGCTCGCCAGATCCATTTCCAGATTGGCATAGCCGCCAGCAACCGCTGCCACCGCCTCGACCGCTTCGTCAGCCAGGGGCGCCCGGCCAAGGTTGGTGTGGATGACGATCCCCGTCGCGTTGATCACGCGGCGCAGCGTGCCCACCTGCAGCAGCCGAGCCCGCGCCTCCGCTTGACCCGCCAGGTCTGGTGGCACCTCACCACCGCCACGAACCAGGGCACGGGCCTCGTCCACCACCTCCCGCGCCGCCCGTTTAGCGAGGGCGTGGGGCAGCGCCACGAGGCGTGCATCATTGAGTAATTTATTGATGCTGGGTAATTGTGAAAACGACATGCACACGATTATCACAGTGTCATAGACAAACGACCACCCCTTACCCGTGTAGAGTGATGTCGTGAACACCCTCATTTACATGCTCGCAGCCCTGATGTGCGGCACACTTGCGATTCGAGCCCGGGGTGTCGACCGCCAAGAACCAGTGCGGCGCAGCTTCATTTTGCTGAGTTCGATTACGAGCATCTACTTCGGTTGCTTTTCGTTGTACTTGCTTCCAGGCCTTGAGATATTTGATTATTTTCATGCCGCTTCAGGTGCGTTCCTCCCTGCAGCAAACATGATGTTTTTTGATCGACTGCTTCGGGATGCCGCACCTCGGGTGCCCATTCGCTCCCGACGTCTGTGGGCCGTGACCCCCTTGTTCGTGGCCGCCTACATCGCAGTGCACTGGGTTTTCTACCGAGACATACCCCAGGCCAGCCCAGCCGAGATCGTGTTCTCCATCGTTGTTTTCTGTGGCTTCGGCATCACCATCTGGCAGATCTGGCATGTACAGAAGACCGCAGACAACGAAGTCGATCGGGCGAGACTCGCGACCCTGCTGGCACTGCTCGTGGGTACAGTGGCCTTCTCAGGGCTCGAAGTACTGATTCGGAATGCCGGAGCCGTCGCAGACACCACTGGCCTCGGCTTTGTCGACCGGTCAATGATTCTCCAGGGTGCCTTTCCGCCCATCGGGGCCGTCCTGGGCACACTGTTTGTCTACCTGCTGTACCAAACGGTCGAGCACACTCGATTGCTCGACATGTACGAGATCGTGGCTCGGATTTTTTCACTCACCGCAGCAGCGCTGGTCTTGGTTGTAATGGACGGAATAAGCGTCATCTGGATCGGAAGCTTCTCCGAATATCCGGTGCATGCGACCTTCCAGATCTTCCTGGCAAGCTTGCTCTTTTTGGGCCTGTACGACCCACTCCGAGACCGCATCGAGACGGTCGCTGGAGAGTGGTTCAACCGGCCTGGCCGGCGTCTTGAGCTGACACTGAAAGAAATCGACCGGTCCATGACCAAGGTCATTTCATTGGCGAGTCTGGATGCCCAGTTCATAGGACGCCTTCAGAGCTCGGGACGCGCCCCCCAGGTGAGTCTGTACCTGTGGAAGCAAGAGCCGAGCATGTACGAACTGACGCTCCAGCGCGGGCAGCCAGAAAGCCCCTTGATGCGAACCATCGCAAAGCGTCCATTTACCGATGGTTTCCAACAAGGGGTCTACACCCGACCCAATTTTGAGCAACTCATTAGCCGCACAGGATCTGGGCACGAAGATGCGGAGGCCCAGCTGAGAACCATGGATGCGATGGCCGCTGACCTCACAGTACCGATTCGCAGCGGTGATCTCGTCCTCGGGTGGGTGAACCTCCGCGATGAGCGGTGGTCGGACGGATACTCCGCCGATGAGATCCGAAGGCTGCAGCGTACCGTCGGACGGGTTGCCGTCGTGGTTGAGAATATCTACAGCTTCGAGCAACTCAAAGAACAACACCGATTGGCGGCGCTCGGAACCATGTCGGCCGGCCTCGCTCATGAGATTCGGAACCCCCTCGCGGGAATCAAGGGCGCCGCACAATACCTGGAGGGCGGAGCCAAGCCAGAGGAAGTCCCCGCTTTCCTCGAAGTCATCATCAACGAGACCAACCGCCTCGATAAGGTGGTGACCCAGTTTCTGACTTATGCGCGTCCGTTCGAGGTGCACGCAGTGGTTGTGGATGCAAATGCGGTCATCCGCAGGACGATCGACCTGGTCCGGGCCGAGGGTGTACCGGAATCGGTGGACCTCAAGACTCAGCTGGCTCCAGGCCTTCCCCCCATCTTGCTCGACCCAGACAAGCTGGGTCAGATGATGCTCAACCTGGTCCAGAATGCCTTGTCTGCCATCGACGAAACCGGCGAAGTCACCATCCGGACAGGAATGGGTACGTTGACCGCTCCACACCACCGTGGAAGCCCCGCCTTTGTGGTGTCCGTTCAGGATTCAGGTGAAGGCATCGCCCCAGAACACCTCGAGAAGCTGTTCATCCCCTTCTTCACGACCAAAAGAGAGGGCACCGGCCTGGGCCTGGCAATTTGCCGCCGGCTGGTCGAGGCCCACGGAGGCGAGATCGCCGTAAACTCCAAGCGAAATGTGGGAAGCACGTTCACCATGCGTTTCCCCCTCAAGCTGCCCGACGGCGACCCCGAAGAGCTCTTGAACTAAGCGTCGCGGACAAATGGACCGGAGCGTGCGGAAGTCTGCTACGAAACCGGGTCCTGTTCGATGGTTGCGGCACGCTCACCATCGTGAAAGCGAAGACGTACTGAGTCCCCAGCTTGCAAGGACTTGGCGCTGGTGACCGGCCGGCCCGAGGTGGTCACCACCGAATAGCCTCGGTCCAGCACCTTCAAGGGAGACATCGCATCGAGCCGGCCACTGAGCTGACCGAGCCGCGCACGTTCCCGCTCCATGCGACCGCCGATCTTCAGGTGGAGCCTGTCGGTCATCTCGTCCAATCGCAGTCGGCCATCGACCACCCGCTGTCGGGGGTCTCGTAGCTTGATGTGCCCGAGCCTCTCCTGGCGGCGCTCGATCTGGCGGCGCATCCCGAGGGTGAGCCGCTCCGAGAGCTCGTCCACATATGCGAGCACACCATCGCGCTCCGGCACCACCAGCTCCGCCGCATGGGAAGGCGTCGCCGCCCGAACGTCCGCCACCAGATCCGTGATGGAGACATCCACCTCATGGCCCACAGCACTGACCGTAGGAATCGAGCAAGCAGCCACGACACGGGCCAGCCGTTCATCGTTGAAGGCCATCAAGTCCTCAGGACTCCCACCGCCTCGACCAAAGATAATGACCTCTGCCCGGCCATCGGCCTCCAGCCTGTGGATGGCATCGATCACCGCCTGGGCAGCGCCGTCCCCTTGAACCGTGCAGGGCGACAACAACACGTGACGGCCAGGAAAGCGTCGACGAAGCACTTTGAGAACATCCTGAAAGGCCGCACCGGTCGGACTGGTCGCAACGCCGATGGTCACGGGCATCGGCGGCAAGGGACGCTTCAGGCTTGGGTCGAACAGACCCTCTGCCGCCAGCTTCTTCTTGAGCGCTTCGAGCTTGGCTGCCATGTCACCGGCCCCATCGGGGCTCATGGTTCGGGCGATCAGATTGAGCCGGCCCTGGGGGGCGTACATATCCATACCCCCAGTCAGTACAACGCGGTCACCCGATGCTGGGCGAAACTGAACCCGTCCGTTGCTCCCGCGGAACATCGCACAGTTGATGACCGCACCCTGGTCCTTGATGGCGAAGTACCAGTGACCGCTGCGGTGCGCTGTGAAGTTGGAGATCTCTCCCACAACGGTGACATTCCCGAAGAATTCCCCGACATGGGATTTCAACAGACCAGCGAGCGCAGATACGGTGATTGGATTGGACACAGTACATCGTTTACCCCATTGAAGCCAGAGGCGCGATAGGGTGAGCCACAGATGCGAAACTTAAAGGCCATTGGGATTTTATTCGCCGCTATCCTGTTGTTTTGGCTGGGTATGCCGGGCGTGGCCTTTCTGAGCCCGAACCACCTGAAGAGCCCAGCCAAACAGTCCAAGTTCCGGGCTCGTTGGGGGGAACCCTGGACCACCATCAGCATCGCAAGCGCCGAGCTCAACCGTTTCCGACTCCCAATCGCACGGGCCTTAGGTGGACTCCAGCCTGTGTTCCGGGTCTCCCAGGCGTGGCACCTGTACCGAGACGGACCGAGGACCATTCGCAGAATGGAGATCGTCGTGGACGGTGAGCGGGTGTACCGCACCAATGATCCGACCCTGGACTGGCGGTCCGGAACATTCAGGAACCGTCGCATCCGCCCCATGGCCGAAAGCCTGACCATCAAGCCACGCGCCGGCAACCGCAAGGGACTCGGGCAGCACATCGTGACTGCAGTGCGCGAGGATTTTTCAGCGGCCTCCACAATACAGATTCGTTCGGTGTGGTCCAAGCGCGGCAAAAAAGAGTCCACGCACCACTGGATGTCCGCTGAAGCGCCCACCTGGGCCTTGAAGGACCACACACCATGAAGCTGTGGTCCCGATGGCTCAACCTGTTGGACTCCGAGATGGACCCCCGACCCCTCGCCTTGGTGCGCATTGCACTTCCCCTGTGCGTCATCGCGGACTTGCTCCGACTGTTCCAGCTGGGCTTGATGGACGATGTGTTCACACCCTTCAGTCAAGGCGGGCTGTCCAAGTTCCAGTCCCCCCACTGGGTGGCGGCCGATTGGTTCGGTGGCCACGCGTCTATGATCATGCTGGCGCTCACATTGGTGTGCATGATTCTGGTAAGTCTCGGCACCTGGATGCGACCGGCAATCTTGCTGGGTGTGCTGGCCTATGCCCAGCTTGGCCACCTGTATCCGCCCGGCGATCGCGCCATTGACCGCCTGATCCGAACCGCTCTGCTCATCCTGCTGTTCAGTCAAGCGGATGCAGCCTTCTCTCTGAGGCGAGTGCGGGCGGTGTCCATCCCCGCCTGGCCCGCCTGGTTCTTGCGCTACTTTTTGGTGCTCGTCTACCTCTCAGCGGGCATGGCGAAGCTCATTCAGCAACCAGGCTGGCTCTCCCTTACCGCGGACCCACCCCTCCTCCGCATCCTGGTCGACCCCATGGCCGCGCGGCTCGACCCTGTGTTCTGGACTCAATTTCCAGAGCTGTTTCGCTGGGCTGGGTTCGGAACCATCGCATACGAACTCTGCTCACCGCTCCTTTTGACCCGGCACGCCCACCGGTTTGCCATCATTGGGCTGTTCATGCACCTGGGCATCGCTGTGACCATGAGCCTCGGTATGTTCAGCTGGGGCGTTCTGGCATGCTACCCGCTGTTTTTGGCGCCATTCATTCTTCGCCGACTGGACCGGTCTGGCGGATGACGAGCCCCAGCAGCAGCCCAAGCCACGCCAACAGGCTGACGGGCAGCGATGCTGAGAGCCATTGGGGCTGGTACTTGAGTTCTACGGTGTGGTGGCCAGGAGGCACGACCACGCCGCGGAAGGTCCAGTTCACCCGGTGAAGCTCGGCCGGCTCGCCATCGATCGTGGCCACC
>CAWVVG010000192.1:0-6912 GCA_963932775.1 uncultured bacterium | reverse complement strand
TGCGATCACCGTGTCTTTGAAGCCGGGGGCCCACCGCTCAATTTGCCCCTCGATGGCCAGGGTCATGTCTTTGGTGGATCCGCTCGGTGTGTGGCAGTAGGCCCATCCGGTGTGTTTGCCTTCCGGTGCGCGGCTCGGGTCGAACAGGCTCTGTTGGGCCACCAATACAAATGGTGCGTCCGAGTGTTTGCCGTCCCAGCAGGCCCGCTCACTGGCCGATATCTCGTCGATGGTGCCACCCAGGTGTACCGTTCCTGCCCGGGACACAGCGGGGTCGCTCCAGGGGATCGGGGCGGAGAGCGCGTAGTCGATCTTGAAGACGCCGGGGCCGTGGCGAAAGCTCTGAAGCTTTCTACGGAAGGCCAGCGGCAGCGCATCTGCAGCGATGTCAGCGAGGCGGGCAGGCGCCACCTCAAAGAGTACAGGGCCGTCGGTGGGTAGCTCGTCGAGAGTGGTGACCCGGGTCCCGGTCTGAATCTCGCCTCCGAGGGAGCGGAGCTTGCTGGCAAGGGCCTCGGACAGTTGCCCTGAGCCACCCTTGGGCATGGGCCAGCCCACGGCGTGTCCAGCCACCCCGAGCATCATCCCGATGGCGGAGGAAGGCGACATATCGAGGGGCATCACGGAGTGGGCTGCGAGTCCGGCGAACAGAGCGCGGGCGGTCTCGCCCGAGAATCGTGAGCGCGCGAGGGATAGGGCGGGTGTGAACCCGTTGAGGCCGAAGCTCGCCATCCAGAATGGGTGTCGTGGGATGCCGAGGGGTGCCAGCACATCCTCACAGAGGCCTTCCCACCGGGGCAACCAGGGCTTCATCCACCGCTTCCATGCCTCGCCGTCATTGCCCAGCGTGGCCGCTGTGGCGTCCAGATCACACTCGAGCATTGCCGCAGGCTCGCCCTCGAGTGGGTGGGCCAAGGGTGCGTCCGGGTGAATCCACTCCAGTCCGTGCTCGGCCAAGTCCAAGGATCGGAAGAAGGGGCTGCTAACCGCCATGGGGTGAATGGCAGAGCAGACATCGTGGAGGAAGCCAGGCTCGGTCAATGCCCGTGTTCTCGCTCCGCCACCGATGGTGTCATCGGCCTCGACGACCAGCACTGAACGCCCAGCCTGTGCCAACTCGATTGCTGCGGCGAGTCCGTTCGGCCCACTCCCGACTACGACCATGTCGAAGCGATTCATAGCAAGTGGCTATCCGGCCATTTCTATTGATGCCCACAAGCTCTGGCAATTCCTGTAGATACGCATGCAACCGTCGCTTGGCTAGTCTGATTCAAAATAGCCGTTCACTTCTATTGGCCCGAGAGACAATGCCCAGTCAAGGAAGATTCCATCGTCGTTGACCTCACCCGCCAGCTCCACGACACTGTCTCCCGATGGGAGCTCAGCTGACGCGGTGCCGATGGCTTCGCCGTCCTCCTGTACTTCTCCTTCGAGGATGAAGGGGTATTCGCCTACCCAGCCTGCGTCACAGACACCCTCTCCAGAGAAGGTGTTGTCTTCATCGATGTACAAGGTGAGATCCCCGTCGCACCATACTGACCCGCTATTCTCGAACCAGAATTTTCCGTCGTAGGCTCCCGCCCAAGTATCTGCGTCTGCGTCTGCGTCTGCGTCTGCGTCTGCGTCTGCGTCTGCGTCTGCGTCCGCGTCGGCGTCTGTGTCGGCATCCGCATCGGCGTCTGTGTCGGCATCCGCATCGGCGTCTGCGTCGGCATCCGCATCGGAGTCTGCGTCGACATCCAGCTCGGAAACCTCACCGTCGGTCCGTTCGATTACGGCCTTTTGGGCTTCGGGGCATCCCCACAATAGAAAAGCAAATAATGTTAGGCGCATGACGTTTCCTCGTTGTTCTAAGAGTACAAGCTGCAACCGTGGCTGATGTCAGAAAGCCATCAAGTTTATGGGCGGCGCCTTGAGCTATCCCCGGGGTGCGCGGTCGGGCGCGTGTTGGGGTATCTGGTGATGGGTGGCGATTTCTTCTTGGGCTGAGCCAGGCTTGAGGTTCAAGATGCGGTTCCGCATGGTGACCATCTGCTCAAATGTGATCGACTCCAGAGCGATGTTGGCGGTTCCATAGACGCCGTTCATGGCGGTGTCGTAGTAGTGGTATCCGAGGTTTCGCTTGAGCAGGTTGTGTTCAACCACGTACTGGGTCAACGCTTTGCCTGGGAGTGCTGTTGCAAAGAACACCCAGAAGTGGTCGGGCTGGATTCGCTCGAGGAGCTTGTAGGTCTGCTCGAGCTCCTCCTGGGTCTCCATTGGTGCCCCCAGGATGACATTGGCACCGGCTCGAATGCCTCGCTCTTTACACAGGTCGAAGGCGCGGACGGTGTCCTCGACTTTGATGTCTTTCTTATAGAAGTCGAGGATGCGCTGGCTGCCACTCTCCACGCCGAACACCACTTCTTCGCACCCGGACTCGGCCATGGCATCGAGGATGCGCGGCCCCACTTTGTCGACCCGTGTGTTGCACTTCCACCGCTGGGTCACGCCCTGCTCTTTGAGGGCCGTTCGGAATTGGCTGAACCATTTAAGGCCGTTGGCCGAGAGGGTATCGTCCTTGAAGTAGAGGATCGGTGGAGCGTAGTTCGCCTGAACCTGGGCCATTTCCTGGGCCACATTCTCGGGTCCCCGCTTTCGCATTGTGCCAAAGATCATGTTCAAGGTCGGTTGGCAGAAGGTGCAGCGAAAGGGGCAGCCCCGGCTCGACATCATGCCGAACTCCCAGCCGCCCGCCGCCCGAAAAGCGTCGTAATCGTACAGGTCTCGGGCAGGGAATGGCAGGGCGTCCAGGTCCTCGATGAGGGGCTGTGCGGCGGTCTTGTGGACCTCGCCCGCATCGTTCAGAAACGCGATGCCCTTGGTCTGAAGCATTTCCCCTCGGTCCAGGTTCTCTACCAGCTCTATGATGGTGGACTCGGCTTCTCCGAGTACAGCCACGTCAAAGCCGGCGCGCAGGGTTTGCTCGGTACACACGGTTGCGTGGGAGCCGCCCAGTATGACGGGGAGCTCGGGTCGCCAGGCGCGAACGGTCTCCAGTGCGTGAATCGCGTTGCCGAACAGGGCCGATGTGGCGGTGATGCCCACAAGGTCTGCATCCGCAATGTCCTCTGGCAGCAGCACGTGGCCTTCTCGCAGTCCGGTTGCGATGATGCGGACCCCATGACCGGCATCTCTCAGCACCGCGGCCACATACATTAGCCCCAAGGTCTCCGAGACACAGTGGGCTCGGTAGGCCATGAGAGGATCGATTAGTGTGATCTGCATTGGGTACCCCAGGCAATCAAGGTAGCACTGCTGTCCAGATTCCGATGCCCATAATCGAGTGGTCCAGTCCCAATTCTGCGTGGGGACGTAGAATTTCAATCTTGTGGCCATGATCGATCTCGGACCAGAACTTCCGCACGCCGGTGGTCCATCGGTTCGCTCCGGTGATGTCGTGAAGGGCAAGGAAGCGGTGGGGGAACTGTCGGTTGATCTCGAAGTCTTTTTTCACTCCAGCGTAGTTGTGGTTGGCGTCGATGAGCACCAGATCGATGGGGCCCAACCCAGCCCGCCAGTTTTTGTACGCTTCACTGCTGGAGTCACCCCAGAAAACGGAAGCCTCGTCGGGCAGATGGATGTCCAGGCCTTTTGTTTTGGCGTAGCCCTCATCGGCTGCCGCGACCGTATCGAAGTCAAAGACCCGGTGCAGTGTGCTCACCAGCCGACCGGTCCAGACTCCGACCTCCAGGTAGCTGCGGATGTTGTGGGTCTCGATAAACTCCATCAAGCCCAAGACCTCCTCGCGGTTCTGAAGAATACAGTCCTCGACCGCCTCCTTTTGGGTCTCGAAGATCGCCTGCGTATGTCGGTCCCAGCATTTGTCTTGGGCGATCATTCCGCGAAAGTCGGCGGGCTTCGGGCCGGTCAATGGCGGCAGTTTATCCATGCCTCGAAGCAGCGCTTGGTTCCGGCTGGGGATGCGGCCCACATCGGGGTGGGTGTTCATCGCCTCTCTCACCTGGTCCCAACGAAGAATGTGAAGCACGGGGTGGGGTGCCCGGTTGGTGCGGTTGGCGGGGTCGTCTTCTGCAACACCATCGAAGGCATAGTCTGGGTGAAAGTGAGCAAGCTGGAGCCGTCCGGTGTTTCCTGATTGCTCGATCAGTGCTTCTGCCAGACCAATGGCATCGAGAAAATCATCGAAGGAAGCGAGGAAGTCTGGGATGACCAACAGGCTGGTGTCTGCGTCGGCATTGGACTCGGTCAGAATCGAAAACTCATGCATGAGCTCCGCACCCAGGGTCGCAAGATCGTCGGCACGGCTGCCGATTATGCGCACACGCCCGGCCTCCATGGGAGCCTTGGCGAAGGGACACAGGTCGAGTCCAATAACGATTCGCTCCAACCAGAGCCTGACTTCTTCGACGGCATGCATGGGGGTGAGATAACATCGCTTCATGTCTCGCCCGGTTCGTCATCAGTACTTGATTCACCTGGGGTACGACGGGGGCCGCTTCTTTGGGGTGCAGCTCCAGCCGGATTTACCGACGGTTGCGTCCGCACTTCGGACGCGCCTCGAGAATGCGGCGGGCCAGTCTCCCCACGCGGTGTACTTCACAGCTCGAACCGACAGTGGTGTGTGGGCCGTTCAGAACTTCGCGACCTGTTGGTTTACCGACCCTTTTGACCCGGAGACGTTCAGAGTCAAGGTCTCTGAGCCTTCGGACGATGGACTGATAAACGTGGTGGCGGAGTCGGTGGACATCCATACCCACGCCAGAAATGTCGGTGCCGGGAAGCTGTATCGATACCGAATCCGGACCGATGGTGTGGCGGATGCGCGGGCCTGGGTATTGGAACAAGCCCTGGATGTACCGGCGATGGTTGAGTTGGCTGGAGCCTTTGTGGGGACCCACGATTTCAATGCCTACCGGTATCGATGTCAGGCACCGAATAGCTGCAAGACCCTCAGTCGGGTGGAGATCGAGGATAATGGCCATGAGGTGCTGATTCATGTGGAAGGCGATGGTTTTCTGCGCCATATGGTACGCAAATTGGTGTCGTCGATGGTTGCCGTCGGACTCGGTGAGTACGAATTGGCCCGGGCTATCCACCTGCTGGACACCGGGGCCGACAAGGGCACCCCCAAGGCGGCGCCACCCGAAGGCCTGACACTGATGGCCATTCGGCGTGCTGAGGCTTGAATGCGAAGGTGTGGCACTCGTCACTCGCACGGGTTGCTGAAGCCCAATAGAGGGGTGTCATGCCCATCGTCATCATGCTCGCGTCGTCTCTTGTCATCATCGGTTTGGTGAAGGTTGGCTTGGTACCGGGAATCGACAGGCTCTCGGCGTCCCTGGGATGGAGCTTAAAGGCCCGCGGAAAAGCCACTGGCTACGCGACTTCGGTACCTGAATTGGTGACCTTGGTGGCGGCTGGACTGTCGGGTGTCTGGGATGCCGGATTATGGAACATCGCGAGCAGCAACCTCCTCAACCTCATCTTCGCGGCGACGGCCTTGGTCTACTACAAGCGCGCTTCGACTGTGTTTGACATGGACTTTGTCAAAGAGATTGGCTTTGCAGCCATCGGCATCGCCGCGCCGCTGACGCTGATGTACTTTGGACTGGACACCCACGTCGCCATCATTCCGGTGTTGTTTGTACTGTTTGTGGCATATCTGCTGGTCGACAAGGGCGATGGCGCAACCCCAGAAGGCCAGGAGGTCATGGGCGGCACCAGTCCGCTTGTGGGACTGGCCTTGATTGTTGGGTCTTTGATCGCCATTACCATTGCCGGTAAATTTTTAGGCAGTGCCACCCGTGATGTGGTTCAGCTGATGGGCATCTCTGCCTTGGCTGCCGGCTGGATACTGGGCTTGATTACGAGCCTTCCAGAGGCGGTGACTTTCTTTACTGTGTTCTCGGTAAAGCGGGTCTTCGGGAGCTCAGACCGAAAGGCGCAGGTTCAAGAACTCTTGGACAATCTGGCTGCGTCCAATATGTCGAACAGCGGCTTGATTTACCCGCTCGGCCTTGGCTTATACCTGCTCGGTACCCGCTGACAGTTGGCTAGTAATGAGGCGGGATCTGTTCTTCTGGAGGGGCCTCGGGTCCGAGCGTTTCCTTTAGCTGTTCCCTGACACTCTTGAGACCGCTTCTGAGGGAGTGAAGCTCGGTCGCCTGCTCTTGGATGACCTGGTCAAGCTGGTGGATGGTGTCTTCTTGGAAGGCGAATTTTACTTCCAAGTTTTCCAAGCGCTGTTGTAGGTCTTCCAGGTTCATGCCGGTCCTATACCTCGCCCACGTTGGGCGAGCCTCCGGATGGGCTCACTTGGAGTCGTAGGAGGCCTCGTACAGGGCGGAGATTGTATCTCCTGGTTGCAGCACCGTGGTGTTGAAAGGCACTGCGGCGACGGTAGAGATGAGCTCGGACGCATCGAATCGAAGGGTCTCTGTGAGGTACGCATCGCACATGTCGTCGTGGCCATCGTGGCCTATTTTCATCTGAACTTCTGGGATGAAGTAGTCGAGGACCACTCCGTTCCAGCACATACTGAAGTCATGGTCCTCACACCCACCGCTGTATGAGACGGTGAGCTCGAGAACCGAGCCCACATAGGCGGCGGATACGAACTCAACTGAGTCTGGTGCGGGCAATGAGCAGTCGGTAAGGATGGGGAGCAGGTCTGCGTCGGCATCGGCATCTGCGTCTGCGTCTGCGTCGGCATCGGCGTCGGCATCTGCGTCTGCATCTGTGTCTGCATCTGCGTCGGCGTCTGCGTCTGCGTCTGCGTCGGCATCTGCGTCGGAGTCGGCGTCGGCATCGGCATCGGCGTCAGCATCGGCATCGGCATCTGCGTCGGCGTCGGCATCGGCGTCGGCATCGGCATCTGCGTCGGCATCGGCATCTGCGTCGGCATCTGCG
>CAWVVG010000191.1:0-6914 GCA_963932775.1 uncultured bacterium | reverse complement strand
GGCATGACCCATCGACCGGAAGCATCGATGACCGTCCGGGCTTGGTCATGGGCGATGGGATGTTCGCTTATCTGGACGACCGTTCCATCGCGGATGCCCAGGTGCCGCACTTGTGGCTCTCCGCCTCGGCCGTCAAAAAAGAGGCCATTCTCGATGCAGTAGTCGAGTGGGGCGAGATTGCTCATGGGTCGAAGTCCGGGATGGGCACTGATATTAGCAGCATTTCACGGTCGCGCAGTGGCAGTCTTCACCGGGGGTGGAGTTGGGGTTGTTTGTCGACCTCATGTGGCGGTTCAGTATATTTGTCGAGACGGTGGGTGCCGGTGGGGGTTAGAGTGGCGCCATGAAGTCGAGATCCAAGTGTTGTGTGACCCTGCCGTGCAAGCTCTGCGCTTGTATGTAGCGTGACGCTGCCTTGAGGAAATGCCCTCAGCGTCACGCCAACCTTCTTGATTCAACGCCCCTGCCTTGATTGGATTCACTCCGGTAAGGGTTACCCCAGTCTTTCCGCTTTCTCGGATGTTCTCATGACCGTTCCTCCCATCTCAGCCACAGCCAACCGCTCAACCGACCTCATCGGACGGGTTGGTGGTACGCCCGTCGTTCGACTGCAGCGGATTCCCTCCGGTGTCGTGCCGGACTCCGTTGAGATCTGGTGCAAGCTGGAGTGGTTCAATCCCGGTGGCTCCATCAAAGATAGGGCCGCTTTATCGATGGTGATCGAGGCGGAAGAGACCGGGCATCTCGCGCCGGGCAAGGTCTTGCTCGAGGCCACATCCGGCAACACGGGCATCGCTCTTGCGTGGATTGCGGCCAGCCGTGGCTACTCCCTCACGCTCTGCATGCCGGCCAACGCCAGTGAGGAGCGGAAGCGAATTTTGTCCGCGTACGGGGTCGATGTCGTGCTGACCGACCCGCTGGAGGGTACCGATGGATCGATGCGGTGTGCTCAGGCGCTGAAGGACGAACAACCGGATCGGTATGTCTATTTGGACCAGTACAGCAATCCAGCCAACTGGCAGGCCCATGTCCGAACCACAGGTCCGGAGATCTGGACCGATACCGAGGGACGCATCACGGATTTAGTCAGTTCTTTGGGTACTTCGGGTACCTTTATGGGGACCGCCCGATACTTCGCTGAACACCATCCTCATGTGCGATGCCATGCGGTCCAGCCCGACTCTCCGTTTCATGGACTCGAAGGCATGAAGCACATGGAGTCCGCCATGGTTCCCGCCATCTACGAACCCGAAGGCTTGGTTACCCAGCACATCGGTGCCCCGTCTGAGGCTGCCTTTGAGTTGGTCCAACGGCTGGCCCGGGAGGAGGGCCTCTTTGCGGGCGTCTCATCGGGTGCTGCGGTCTGGGCTGCCTTGGAGGTGGGTCGCACGCTGGACTCGGGCGTGGTCGTGGTCATTTTACCCGATGGCGGTGGTCGCTATCTGTCTGAGCCCCACGTATGGGGAAGACAATGAACTTGCTTCTCGACCGAGAACAGCTGGCACGGCTCCATGCCCATGCTGCCGAGGGCTACCCCCATGAGGTGGTGGGCATCCTCGCCGGCAACCGATCGACCCACCGTGTTCAGCGGGTTCACCCATTGGTCAACGAACGGGCCGACTCTCCAGCCAATCGCTATAAAGTAGGCGGCCTGGTGCTGATGGACGCGGAACAAGCCCTCGAGGATGAGGGGTTCGAGATCGTTGGCTATTACCACTCCCACCCAGACCACCCATCCCAGTACTCGGATTTTGACCGGGACCACGCGCTTCCCAATATGAGCTACTTGATTGCCTCCGTTCGCGGCGGCAAGATTGCAACCACCCAGAGCTGGCGTCTGCTGGAGGATCGATCCTCCATGCAGGAAGAAGCCATCACCATTGAGAACTGAGATATGACTGTATCCATCCGAATTCCGACCCCGCTTCGTCCATACACAGACGGTGAATCCGCCGTGACTGTGGAGGGCTCCACCGTTGGAGATGCCCTGGGCTCACTGACTGCTGTTCACGCGGGGCTCACCAAGCACCTTCGGGATGACAAGGGCGGGCTTCGGAGCTTCGTGAATGTCTACCTGTCCGGCGAAGACATCCGGTTTCTGGACGGTGAGGGGACTCCACTCACCGAGGGCGCGGTCCTCACCATCGTCCCATCCATCGCAGGAGGATCCCGATGAGCCTTCCCGAGCTGAACCGGGACGAGATCGCTCGATATTCTCGGCACCTAATTCTCGATGAAGTGGGCATGGAGGGGCAGCGCAGACTCAAAGGCTCTTCTGTTCTCTGCATCGGTACCGGCGGTTTGGGCTCGCCCTTGCTTATGTACTTGGCTGCGGCGGGCGTGGGGCGCATCGGTATCGTGGATTTCGACGTGGTCGACACCTCCAACCTCCAGCGCCAAGTGATCCATGGAACCTCGACGGTGGGCATCTCCAAGGTCCAGTCGGCCGCGAAGCGCATCGCGGACATCAATCCCCATGTGCAGGTGGACATCTTCGAAGAGGCGCTCACCAGCGACAACGCCATTCGGATCTTTAAACCCTACGATGTGGTGGTCGACGGAACCGACAATTTCCCCACCCGCTATTTGGTGAACGATGCCTGCGTAATCCTGGGCAAGCCCAATGTATACGGGTCCATCTTTAAGTTCGAAGGCCAAGCATCGGTGTTCAACTACCAAGGCGGGCCCAACTATCGGGACCTGTACCCAGAGCCGCCACCTCCCGGACTCGTGCCATCCTGTGCGGAGGGTGGAGTGCTTGGGATTTTGCCCGGAGTCATCGGCTGTATCCAGGCGACGGAGACCCTCAAGGTTCTCCTCGGAAAGGGAGACACCCTCTCGGGTCGCCTGCTCTTGTACGACGCCATGGCCATGAGCTTTCAAGAGCTCAAGCTTCGCAAGGACCCCAAGCTCGCACCGATCACTGAGCTCATTGACTACCAACAGTTCTGTGGCATGCCGGCCAACGACCATGACCAGAGCCTGGTTGCAACAGATGAGCAATTTCAGCGCATCGATGTGCTCGCTGCACGGGACCGATTGGGCACCGGGTGGAAACCCTATGTGCTCGATGTTCGGGGTGCGAGCGAGGCCGATATCGTACGGCTTGAGTGGGCGGACAGGCTTCAGCCACATAGCCAAGTAGCTGATATTGCGAACGAACTTCCTCGAGATCGAGACATACTGATTCACTGCAAGATGGGCGGGAGATCCGCGAAGGCCTGTGCCACCCTCGCCGAGCTGGGGTTTGCATCCGAACGCCTGTTCAACCTCGACGGTGGAATCGTGGGCTGGGCCAAGGAAGTGGACCCCACCCTTCCGACCTATTGAGCCAAGCCGGTGTCTTGAGTTGACGCGAACGGGCGGTCTTCATAGGTCGCGGTCATGAGCTCGACTCCGATCCGAATTGCCTCTCTGTATCAGTTTGGCCACATTGAAGATGCACTGGCACGCCAGCCGGTGCTGAAGGCCTTGTGTGTGGAGCACGGCGTGGGCGGCACGCTGATCGTGTCCCAAGAAGGGCTCAACGGCACCATCGCGGGACCAGCGCCGGGTGTGGAGTCCGTGCTGTGTGCCCTTCGGTCCATACCGGGCTTCGAGGAGCTCGAGCACAAAGAGGCTTGGGCCGACGAGACGCCTTTCTTCAGGATGAAGGTGCATCACAAGCCTGAGATTGTGACCATGGGAGTGCCATCGGCAGACCCACGGGTTCAGGTCGGCCAATATGTGGCGCCGGAGGACTGGAACGCATTGATCTCGGAACCGGGTGTTGTGCTCATCGATACAAGGAACCACTACGAGTCACGAATCGGCTCCTTTGAGGGCGCTACCCTACCCGACACCGATAGCTTTCGGGACTTTCCAGCCTGGGTGGATGACAACAAGGCCACCCTTAAGGCCGCTCCGAAAATTGCCATGTTCTGTACCGGTGGAATTCGGTGTGAACGTGCCACGGCATACATGCTTGGCCTGGGGTACGACGAAGTATTTCACTTAAAGGGCGGGGTGCTCAAGTACCTCGAGACCGTCCCCGAGGGCGAGAGTAGCTGGAACGGTGAGTGCTTCGTCTTTGACCAGCGGGTGAGCGTAAAGCACGGCTTGGTGCAGGGTGACTATGACATCTGCTACGCCTGTCGCGAGCCCATTAGCGATGAAGACAAGGCCGCAGAGTCCTATGTGAAGGGTGTCTCTTGTCCTCTGTGTGTGGACCAGACCACCGAGGAACAGAAGCGCAACTACGCGGAGCGTCATCGGCAGGTGTTGTTGGCCCAAGCCCGTGACCAGACCCACATTGGATCCGATGCCCACGAGACAGGGTGAGCGAGAACCTCCTTTATTCGTTCCGGCGCTGTCCGTACGCCATTCGAGCACGGCTGGCCGTGGCCGTGAGCGGTCAGCAAGTGGAGCTTGTCGAGGTCGCGTTGCGGGACAAACCCGAGTCGATGCTGAAATTGTCACCCAAGGGCACGGTGCCGGTGCTCCTCCTGGGTGACGGGCAGGTGATCGACGAGAGCATCGATGTGATGCACTGGGCGCTGAATCTGGCCGATCCCGAGGGTTGGCTGGGCCCCGATGATGCCACACGATTGGCCATGAAGACCCTGATTGACGAAAACGACGGGGAATTCAAGCACCACCTGGACCGGACCAAATATGCCAACCGGTACGACGGCGTGGACCCCCAACAGCACCGATCGGAGGCCTTGGTTTTCCTCGCCAAGCTCGACGGTATGCTGTCGTCCGGTGGTGGGCTCTTTGGAGATCGACGGCTGCTCGCGGATTGGGCGATTCTGCCTTTTGTGCGTCAGTTTGCCAACATTGATCGACCCCTCTTTGACCGAGAAGTGGGCCCCAAGCTTTGTGCCTGGCTCGACCGGGGTTTGGGCAGCGAGTTGTTTGTCGAGGTGATGAGAAAGCGCGCTTGAGCGGGTTGAACGGGTTCCGGGTCGGGGCGCTATGAGCCGCACATGGAGCTTACGCCCAGGGCACATGCCTGACGCTTCGCGGTGTTGGCATCGGTGCCTGCACCTTCCACGCCGCAGCCTTCTTCGTGCAGCTTCACCAAGTCCACGCAGGCAGTGAAGACCCCTTCGTTGCAGCCGGCGGATACCGCAGGTCCAAGGTCCGAACAGAACTGCTTGTATTCTTCGGGTGTGCCGCTCTCTCGGATGATGTCCTTGGCCACGATGCACGCATTGGAATCACCGGCTTGGCAGGGTCGAAGGGCCAGCTCCATGCCCCGCTCAAACATGGGTCCAGGATCGGTACCGTATTGGGCTGGGGCTGTGCCCAACTTTACAAGGTGCCCCAGCTCGAAGCACCCGCTGGGCTCGTTCCCACGGCAGGCATCGAGCAAGACCTCTGCCGCCTGGTCCAAATTTATCGTGCGACCTTCGCCATTTGCCAGGGCCTTTCCAAACTGGCTGCAGCTAAACAACTCACCGCCCTTGCAGGCACGCTCTCGATGATCGATGGCAGCAACCAGGTCTTGCTTGAGGCCGTACCCCAACCGGAACATTCCACCGAGATGACCACAGGCTCCGGCCAAGCCCGCAGCACAGGCCTTTTGGTTGAGCTCGGCGGCACGGCCAAGGTCTCGAGCCACACCGTTGCCCAGCAGGTACTGGACCGCCAGGTAGTGGCAGGCGGAAGGCCAGTCCTTCTCACAGGCTGCACCAAACAGGCTCGCGGACACCCCACCATCTTGAGAGACACCGGTTCCACTCATGTACAACGCGCCGAGGTCGGTACAACTCTTGAGGTCTCCGCCGTCACAGCCTGACTTTATGAGGCCAAGGGCTTTGGCCATGTCCACCGGAACACCTGCACCCACCAAGTACAGTCCACCCAACTGCCCGCAGGCGGCCGCCGTCCCTTGGTCACATTGGGTCTGTAGCTCTGTCGGATTGGCCTTTGCGTGTGCATCGGGTGCACAACAGAGCGAGAGAATGGCTGTGAATATCAGAGCAGATAGAAGGTGTCTCATGGGTGGCTCGAGCTTGGGTGAGCCAGGAGTCTACTTCGTGGAGGCCAAAAGGGGCATAATGAATCAATGGTGAAGTACCCCACCAACCGCGAAGCCTTGGAGCGTGCATGCACCATGGAGTTCGTGCGTGATTCGGGCCCGGGTGGTCAACACCGGAACAAGCGGTACACCGGAGTGCGGCTGGTGCATACCCCGACCGGCCTTGTTGTCATGGCCACCGAGCGGCGGAGTCAGGCCATGAATAGAGGGTTGGCCTATGAACGGATGGAGGCGAAGCTCAAGGCGAAACAGCACACGCCAAAGAAGCGCCGACCGACCAAGCCCACCAGGGGCTCGGTAAGGCGGCGGCTCGATTCAAAGGCGAAGACATCCAGTCAAAAGCAGTCCCGACGCAAACCACCTGCTGACTGAGTGGTTCGCTTCGCCCTACATCGGGTGCAGGGCTGTCCAGAACCAGTCTCCGCGGCATCCGGTGTCGGCCGGCGAAGATGAGTCAGATTCCGGCACACTCAAGGTGCTGAATTCAGTGGGTGAGTCGTAGGTCGCCATACAGAAATACAGGGTTCCGTCGTGGAAGGTCCAGTCAAATCGGGTCCACAGATCGGGGCCCCACATGTTGTCTGAGGCATTCTGGGCAACCGCGTACTGTTCTTCATTGTTGTAGCTGGAGATGGTCCAGTCGTATATCGTCTCAGCCGGTGGCGGCGGGACGTAGTGTTGCCATGAATCTTCTGTGATGGTGAATGTGCCGCTCCCACCGGTGTAAGTGCCCACGATGGCCAGTCCATCGGCATCGGCATCGGCATCGGAGTCAGAGTCAGAGTCGGAGTCGGAGTCGGAATCGGAATCGGAGTCAGAGTCGGCATCGGAGTCGGAGTCGGAGTCGGAGTCGGCATCGGAGTCGGCATCGGAGTCGGAGTCGGCATCG
>CAWVVG010000190.1:0-6920 GCA_963932775.1 uncultured bacterium | reverse complement strand
GACCGAGTCGGATTTCGGAATCCGCCTGGAGATGAACACAGCCAAGGAGCGCATCCAGAGCGGAGGCGAGTCACAAGTGCCCATGTGGCTGCGGCTGGCCCGCGGGGCGAAGCAGAAGGAATCGTGATCTCCACAGCTCAAAGCTCCTGGGCTGCGTCGGGAAGGATGCTCCTGTGTTCGGCCGGCCGTGTGAGGTAGACTTCCGAAAGTTTAGGGGGTCGTGATGAGTTTTCTTCAGCAATTTTGTGGTTTCTGTTTGGTCTTTCTCGTGGCTCCAGTTGCTCTGGCCCATCCGGGAATTGGACTGCCTGAGGTCTCACAGGGTTCGAATCCGTACCGTGTGTTTGGGGGCGAGGTCGCTGCCGACACGACGAGCACGCTCTTGACGGTTCCAGATGACCAAGAGTTCATTATTACGATGGTTCGCGCCAATGTGAACGGTTCGTCACTGCTTCATTCTGGGGAATCGGCGGACTCGGGAGTTGAGCTGCTCAGTGACGGCGCGGTCATTCTCACAAACCACGCGATTGGGAGCACCAGTCGCGTCTCTATTGCCCAAGGAGATGGCAAGCTTCCGGTGGCTGCCGGTGCAGCATTGTCCATCATCAACCGCAACCCGTCGAGCACCGTGACCTACTACATTCAAGGCTATCTAATTAAGGCGGGCAGTCCTTATCGATCATTCATGGGCCACACCCCTCTGGCGATTAGCGGTCTTCAGACGCTGATTACCGCGGATGCTGATCGCGACTTTCTGGTCAGAACATTGGCCGTAAGGTCTGCTGCTGGTGATGGGGTCGACGTGTACATCGATGGAGCGCTCCTGATCGACTGGGAGACGGGTACCCACGGTCCGGGTGACGATAGGCCCCTATGGGCCGGCAAAGGCATGCTGGTCGTGCCTGCGGGGAGCAGTCTGCAGCTGCGAACCAATGGCTATTATGCGTCGTATTACATCGACGGTGAGTACATCAAACCATGACGTAGAGTCGCGGGTCGTGTGATGCCCAGTGTGGGTCGTGTCGCAGGCTCGAGCTGCGGAACCTCTTTAGCTTGGAGTGCTGGTGGACTTGATTCCGAATCAGGTGAAGTAGCGGCGGGGAGGGTCGACGCTTCAATGGGTACGCCTGACTGAAGCCGTGGCCCCCGGCATCTCTATTGCACCCTGACAAGGGGAAGGAACACACTTCGGTGTGCAACCCCGGCGCCTCCCCACAAGACCGCAAGGATGACACCCACCGGCAAGCCAGAGGGATCCAGTGCCATGTGAAAGAAGCAGATGTTGACGATGATGGGGGCAAGGACCAGCAGAGCAAGTGGCACAAGTCGTCCTGAAAGCAGTGCAAGGCCACAAAGCAGCTCGAGAATCTTGACCAGATAGAGTAGCCCCGAGCTCAAAAGCATACCCATAAAGGCCTCCGCTGCCTCTGGCTCTGGGGGCGGGACCTTGCCCATCACTCCGGCGATGGCTGAGCCGGTGAACATGATTCCAAGAAGAATACGTGCAGCTGTGGTGAGGCGTGCCGTCATGTCACTCGACCTTCAGCGCGAGGGTAAACTCTACATCGACCGCATCGTTGATCAGCTTGTCGCCCAGGTTCTCGAAAAAGCTACCGGATCCAAATGTGATGCCAAACTTGGTGCGGTCAAATGTTGCCTTCCCAACATAGGTCGCATCGACGCGTTTCACCGTGAAGGAGATCGGCTGGGTGACCCCCTTGACCGTGAGCTCACCGGCCGCCGTTCCATTTTTGATGCTCGATAGCTTGAGTGTGGTGGTTGGAAACTTCGACACGTCAAAGAAGTCAGTACCCTTGATGTGTCCGAGAAACTTGTCTTTCCATTCGCCGTCGAGATTGCTGACGGTGATGGAGTTCATCGCAAATACAACTTCGCCGGACTCAATCTTACCGGCAACAAGCGTTAGAGAAGATGATTCCGGCGAAACCTGGCCCGCATGATAGTCGCCAGTGATTTTGCTTCCCCTCCAGGTAAAAGAAGAAAGTTTAGGATCAATCTCGGCTGCGTATGCGGAAGCATTGAGTGAAAGAATGGCCAGCAGGGCCAGGATTGTTTTGGTCATTTTTTTTCCGGGTATTGGGTGAGTTTGTGCCTGCGGCTACAGCTTGGTGTGCGAGCCATCGCAGAAGGGTTGATTTGAACTTGAGCGGCAGCCACACAGGTAGGCAGTCTTGGTTTCGGCAGCTTGGAACACCACCGGCGAGAAGTCAGAACCCTGATGGCTTCCGTCGCAAAATGGCTGATTGGCAGACTTTCCACAAGCGCACCAGGCGTAGGTCTTTCCTTGTTCGAGCTCGATGGCGTACGGTTGGGTTTGTGTGATGGTTGGTTTGGGCATGTTGTTTCTCCGTTGGGTTCTCTCTGCACGTGGGTTCACACCGCGACTCGAGGGCTTTGGGCCGGAAAGGAAAGACCTTTTCCCTGACGCTTGAGAGAATACTTTGTTGCGAATAAAGCACAATGATGCATTAATTGAACGTGGTGTTCCATTTACGCAACGATATGGGCTCGCTTGGGGTGGACATGAATCTTACGGATCTAAAGACCTTCGTTTTCGTCGCAGAAGCCGGTACCATCAGTGGAGCAGCGAAGCGAATGGGCATTCCAAAGTCCACCGTGAGCAGGCGGGTGCGGCGCCTCGAAGATGACCTCGGCCGTGAACTACTTCGGCGTGCTCCACGTTCGGTCACGCTGACCGATCACGGGAAGGTGCTGCATCAACGAAGCGTTCACTCGATTCGCGAGCTGGAGGCTGCTGCCGATGCATTGGTTCAGGCCGATGAAGCCCCCACCGGGACCCTGCGCATCACCACGGTCCCCGGCTTTGGGCATAGCCAGCGGTTTGTGCGATGCATTCGAGACTACGGGCTCAAATACCCGCAAACGACGGTAAGTCTCGAGCTGACGGACCGTGTTGTGAACCTGGTGGAAGAAGGTTTTGATATGGGTGTGCGGCTGCACATCGGCGGTCTACCGGGGAGCCCGTCGTTGATGTCTCGTCGTTTGCTTGAAATTGGTCGGGGGTTCTATGCGAGCCCGGACTACATCACCGAGATGGGCACTCCTACAGGCTGGGATGAACTCGCGAACCATCGAATCGCTGCACACTCCATCGTGGATGTACGGGCGTCGAAATGGTCGTTCGAGGGAAAACCGTTCGGTTGGCGAGAGGCTCTCGCCAACCCTCGGTGGGTCGTCAATGACTCCGCTGCACTGGATCGGATTTGCTTGTCCGGGGCAGGCGTGGCCCTGATTTCCACCGTTGAAGGAGAGAGTTTCGTCGAACAGGGTGATCTTGTTCGGGTTCTTCCGGATTACGAGCAAGCCGTTGCAACGGCGACCCTCGTTTGGCCTGCGAGCCGCCACCTATCCCCTCGAGTGCGGGCGTTTATCGATCACGCGGTGGGAGCCATGGGCGACCGATAGGGTTTGTGGTCGTCGTATTTCAGGTGCATTGGAGGTCTGGTTTCGCACTCGCCGGATGGGAAACATTAACGGAACCACGAGCCTGATGGAAGCTCATCGTGGCGCGCGAACGGCCGTGCACGACTTCGAACGGTTAGCTTCGCAATGTTCACGGCGAAGACCTACCCAGTGACGTTTCCGGTGCTCACCTCCTCTGCTCCACCGCCAGGGTTGATGTGGCTTGCAAGAGACTCCCAGGACCTCAGATGACATCCACGAAGAAAGCTATCGCATCTCAGATTGCTCACTTTTTGAGTGCACACCGCATCTCAGACGCACAGCTCCGGCTGGTGCTCGAAGATACACAGGCAGGTCAAGTAGACCCGGATCTGCTCCGCCAGACCGCGCGTCAGCTCCACAAGTGCGACAGCCATGCCGCCACGACAGCGGCAGGCCTCAACGGTATTGTCGCCGTACTCCAGGACACCTTCGGCTTCGAGTTGGATGAGTCGCGGGTTCCCCGACGCGGCCGCCTCCTGCTCGCGAACGTCGCCCGTCTCGTCGCGACTGTGCTCTCCTTCTGCACCGTTTACTTCGTGCTCGGGGGCATCGCCGCAGGTGAGTCATCGCTCACGCTGCTCTACGGTGCACCGATCTGGCTTGTCTTCTCTGTGTTTCTCGCTTCGCTCCTGCTGCTCGGTAGTCTGGAGGGAACCCAGATCGCCATCGTCGCCCTGACCGACACGAAGGTCGCCGCGTTCAAGGAGCGATACCCACAGGGATGCCGTGCCATCAAGCTTATCCAGAACAAGAGCTCGGTGGAGCGGTACCTTGCTGGCCGCCAGTTCTTCGTCATCTTCGTGGTCTTCGTCATTGCCCAGGTCACCTCCTTTCCTCAGATCGAGACTCTGCCCTTCACCCGCGTTGCCATCGGGTCGCTCCCCGAAGTGGTCATCTTCCTCGGCTTCAAGCTGGGTCTGTTTGGCGCCTTGCTGGTGTTGTGGCTGGCCCAGCTGCTGCCGCAGTTCGCCGCGAACAAGAACCCGCTCTTCTTCCTGAACCTGCCAGGCATGAAGGGCGTCATTCAGCTCTGCCTCCTCCTGGAATCGGTGGGGCCGACCAAGCCCGCCAACTGGCTGAGCGCCGCCCAGCGGGATGAGCTGACCGTGCCCACATCGGCATTTGTGAAGCACAATGACCTCGTAGAGGACGTCTTTGGATATGAAGTCGTCAACCAGAGTCACGTCTGGAACCTCGACAGCGCCCACAAGTGGTCTTTTGAGTTCTCGAGCGCCTTTGGTATCCATCGCGAGGGGATCACCCAGCTGAAGGAACGCTCTCTTCAGCTCCATGGCGATGTGGGCCAGGCACAGTTCGCCAACGCGGTCTACCAGGACGGAAGCCCGCAAGAAGAGCGCATCGGGACCCCAGGCGTAGAGGCCTCCCCAAAAAATGATGGCTGGACCCAGTTCGAGCAGGTCGTTCGCAGCAAGGATTCCTTCAAGGTCGGCGATGTGGTGGAGTGCACATACCGCTTCGACGGCACCGGTCGCTCCGAGCGGGCCTATGTTGCCATCACCAAGCCCACTAAGCTCGTGTCCTTCTGCATCCGCCTCCAGGAAAGCACGCTCTGCGGCAAGATCCTGGTGGTGAAGAAGTACAGCCTTGACGACGTGACCGAGAAGGCCGAGCTGCTCATGACCCGCGAGCTGTCCTTCGAAGAATGGGACACGCCCGGCGTGCAGGAAGCCGCATTCATCGATGTCCATCCGAGGCTGAACGTCTTCTACGAGCTTGAGTGGACCTTCGACACGAAGACAAGCGACTCGGAGCCAGCTTCACCATCCGTCAACAAGGTTATGGTGCCCCCCTTGTTCTCCATCGAGCCCCTTCACCACGATGACTCCACGACCTCTTCCTCCTGAGGTCTCGTCGTGAATGGGTCGACGAGCCAAGCTCGACCTCGTCTCATATCATCTGAAACCCGCTCTCCTCACGGGTCATTACAGTCCCTTGATCAACGGATCCCTCCATGCCCAAGAATCACCACGGCCGTCATCATCACGGCTGGATCGTCAACAGCGAAAAATCCATGCCCACAGAGCAAGCCGCGCAACTGGTAGAAATGCTCGCCGGGAAGATCCAGGAAAGCCGTCATTTCAAGCTCAACGGCGTGACCGTAGAGATGCCGGAAGACTGCCACTTCGTGATGCGCTACGAGCGCCGTCCCAAGGGCGAGCTCGTGCTCAAGACCGAGATGGTCTGGTATCCAGAAGAGGATGCCGGGCGCGGGATCGACGATGCGTTTGTGCTCTCGGACGCCGAGTGAGGTTTTTTTGAGCGCACCGGCACCGAGCCCTGAATGCCGACACGGGTCACCCGTCGTGCTGCTCGCGCTGAAGGATAGAAAAGGAGAGCTGGCCGCGCGCACAGGAGGCCTTGTGGGGTGATGATGGTGCTGTCTTGGAGCTTCGATTCCAGTAGCTGACCCCCTCGGACCTCGATGGTGACGGGCGCATAGAAGTGGTGGTCCACAGCGACGCCACGCCCCGAGTGGCCCGGGGGAGCCACGGCATCCGATATTTTTATTTTGGGCGAAGATCCGATGAGCGGGCGCGCCAGGATTAGCAGCGCACCCGGATCTCCCCACAAATAATCGGCCTTATATTTCGCCCCCTCATCCCGCCGGCCAAACAATGGTTGAACCGACTGAGGACAACGGGCAGGGCTCAGGGCTGAGCGTAATACCCAGCGATGGTGTATTTCACGGTCGTTTCTCTCCCGCTCGAACAGCCACCATAGGTGAAGCTGTTGTAGAGGTTTGAGTGCAGCGTAAGTGTGGACCCTGCCGGAACCAGAAGCCCACTCTCGAGCGCTTGGTTGACCATCAGCCCGTCGGAGTAGCAGTTGCTGCTGTAACAGTACCGAGTCGACATATCGTACACCGCGAGGTCTGCTGTATCGGTGCTCAGCTTGGTCTCGATCATGTCCATGCAGTCGCTGTCCAAGGACTTGGCGTTGAGGGAGATGTCGGTGACAATGAAGTCGGAACTCAGGGGGACCGACACCAAGCTTGTCGAACCCGTGCCGTCGATTTCACCCGCAAAGGAGGCCACAGGGTTGGACCCAAGTGAAACCGCAGCACCCGCGGGATAGCCAACGGCATCTGAGGATGAAAGGCTGAAGCCCAGGCCAAGGGCTAAGGCTGCAATGAGGGTGGTTTGAAAGCGAGCGTCCGCCATGACTTCTCCAGTGGTTTTAAGACCCGGTGATTGTGACACAGTGAGCGCGGGTTTTACACAGAATCTTTCGGCTTCATTCAATCCGTGTGCAGAACAGTCATCGATGGGTTTTGGGCCGGGCCCGGGTCCCAGCGCCTGTAGACCCGAAGAACGGTTCGTTCCGAGGCCTGTGCAGTGCCCACGGTCTGGGACTGCACAGGCTGGGTCATGTCGGCTATGTCGACACAGGGCTGACCGCGCTCCCACAGGTCG
>CAWVVG010000189.1:0-6946 GCA_963932775.1 uncultured bacterium | reverse complement strand
GACCGCTGGAACTTCGCACACCTGTGGATTGGGGTCGGACGGAGTCCCGGTCTGTGTGGGTGATGAGTTGGTGGCTGTACCCTTTGATGTGGGCTCAGACGCCACTATTTTTGAGTCCCTCTCTTCCGGAGCAACACACGTCTGCGGAATAATGCCTACCCAAAACATCAAGTGCTGGGGAACCCTGCGACACACCACACAACCGTTCACTTTCCTGTCTTCAGGGGATGACTTCGCCTGTGGTGTGACACCAACAGGCACAGCCGAATGTTTCGGAGAGGACTCGTTTGGCCAAGTCTCCAATGTGGACAGAGATAGGTTCACCTCAGAGATCACGGCGGGGGCCAGGCATGGGTGTTTATTGGGCTTAGAGGGTGAGCTCATTTGTTGGGGAGAAGACCACGACGACAAACTCGATGGGCCGGTCATGCCGATTCACAGCATTGTGTCCGGTCCCGCCAGCAACCACACATGCGCCATTATGGGAGAGCCACCCGAAGACACCGGCGAACCCGAAGACTCCGGTGAACCCGCAGACTCCGGTGAACCCGCAGACACCGATGCGGATGCTGACGCCGATGCTGACGCCGATGCAGACACCGATGCAGACACCGATGCAGACACCGATGCTGACGCCGATGCTGACGCCGATGCTGACGCTGACGCCGATGCCGATGCCGATGCCGATGACACCAGCGAGACCCCAGGCACCGATGCAGATGACGACGGCTTTGTGGCAGCCGAGGACGGGGGCGAGGACTGCGATGACTCAGATGCCACCGTCCATCCGGGAGCCGAGGAGATCTTGGACGACGGCATCGACCAAGACTGCGATGGGGAGGACAGCTCAGAAAAGCTAGACGATTCGGATACCGGTGAACCCGATCCAGAAGATTCCGACAGCTTAGACTCTGGGGGAACCAAGAGCAGCAGTACCCCTGGAGAAGTCATCTGCTGGGGATCAAATTCACACAATCAGCTCGCGCCCTGAAAGTTTCTGTTCAAAGCACCCTTGAACAGTCAGTGAAAGGAGTGTTGATAAGAATGTATTCCACAGCCTGCGATATTGTGTCCCCATACCCATCACGAGAGATGAGAATGGAAGACACCATGCCAGCCCTGGTCCGCGCCTTTGTGGAGCATGAACGGGAAGCTGCACTCCTATTGTCCGAGTTTATGCGCCACGTGGCCCGAGTCGCACGCCCATACCCCGATGCTTATTTCGTACTGTCGCAAAAAAATAGCGATGCCGTAGATGACCTGGGTCATCGTGCATTCAGCATCTGTACCAGCGTAGAAAAGGGTCGCTTTCCATTCAGTGGGCGCGCCCCGTTCACCGCCTATGTGGAGGAGCAATTTGATGGAAAGACCATTCGATACCACAGCTTCTACGCAAAGATTTCGATCACCCGAGAACTTCTTCGGGATGACTATGCGTTCAACCTCCGACGAAACCCTGTCCTTCGTTGGCGGGCCGAACTGTACGCAGACATTGGAGCCATCCTAAAAGCCACCTACGAGCCCGTAGTTCAAGGTCGTGGCGTGCCCCCCAAGTGGCAGCCCAGCGGCAGCGGAAGCGGCCTGCGCATGCTGCAGCCACCCGAGGTCGTTCAGGCCCGCCTGAGCCAGCTCAAGCAGCCCTCTTTGGACACCTTGGTTCACGAATCGATCGCCCAGTGTGGCCCGATGACCCAGTCTCGACTGACCAATATGCTTGAAGCGGTGATCGGTGCCCCATCGGATTTCCAGCCCGAAGCCGCCCCCATCGAAGAAAACACCGCGGACAGAATGGGTGTGCGCACAGCCGTCGCCGAAGCGTGGACTGCGCTCGAACCCGCAGACCAGGGCTTAATCATCGCACTCTCCAAGGGTGCCTCCTACGAGGAGCTCATCAGCGGGCACCCCAGCCTGAACAACAAGGTCTCTGTCAGCCGTGCTGTCTCTCGGGTCGGCCAGTTGTTCTTGGGGTCTGTGATCGAAGCCATGGGCATCGAAGCCGCACCCGATGCCACACCACGCTCACTGATGGAGCCCATCATGGCGATGCTCTCCGAAATCTTCCCCAATGACTTTGCCTGAGGTGAGCCATGTCGGCCGAACTATACAATCAACTTACTGACTCCAGCGTCACCCATACGGGCACGGATGCCTTGGTGGCCGCCTTCGCTCTCGAGGGGCGACTTCACCGAGCGGCGCTCGAATTGGCCGATGCGGAGATGCTCGAAGGCACATGGGTGAGGGAGGAGGCCGAAGCTGAACAAGTCATGCGGTACGCCGCCGACGATCGAGCAGAGCTTCAAGCCGACTATTCATCTGAAGAATACACCGTCAGGGTTTCAATGGATGAGGATGGTTGGGCAGCGACCCAGACTATGGGACTCTCTGGGGCCAGCCTCAAGATCGAAGGGGATTGGTACGCACTGACCCCTGGGCAACCAACCATTGTGCCCATCCAGGCCCTCCCAGAATCACTCCTTTTGGTGGACCTCAACGGCCGCGAGCTTCCACTCAAGCGATAAATGCAGGGATAGCCACACGTTCCACGGCGTTCCACGCCGACGCCCTATGCGTGTAAATCAAGGGATGCCGTGGCATAGGGACGCTCAACAGGTGACCCTGCTGTGTGTCTTCTCTCTCTAAGCAGCGCGCGCGAACGGCCTTGTTCTTCAGCATCGGCCTGACCGTACTGTTGTACTGGCTCCCTCTGGGCTCGGTGATCTCCTACCCGTTGGTTTTGCTCTCGACCCTGGCCCATGAGCTTGGACATGGCATTGCAGCGATGATGGTCGGATGCAGCTTCGACCAATTTGTCCTATTCAGCGATGGCTCCGGCGCGGCACTGACCCGGGGCAACCCAGGTAGGCTTGCCCGTGCATTTATCAGCGCTGGTGGACTCGTGGGGCCTGCTGTGGCCGGGTCAGGGTGCTTTATCGCTGGGAGAGACGGAAAGGCCTCGCGTTCGGCTCTGGTGATCATCGGAGGACTGCTGGTGGTTGCCTTGGTGATGGTGATTCGCAATGTATTCGGCTGGTTCTTTGTCGCAGGTGTTGCCGCCATTTGTTTGTACAGCGGCCTCAGAGCAGCCAAAGACACCGCTCAACTCATCGTGCTCTTTGTGGGAATTCAACTGGCCCTTAGCGTGTTCTCTCGATCGGATTATTTGTTCACCAACGTTGCCATCACGGCAGTGGGAAATGCTCCTTCCGATGTTGCAAATATGGCCAATGCACTCTTTTTACCCTACTGGTTTTGGGGGCTCGGATGCGGTGCCTTCAGCCTGTTTGTCCTCTGGAAAGGCCTGACGACCTTTCTTCGCGACACCTCTTGATGCCATCTGCGGTATGAATAGGCGGTGTTCGGACTCTCTGCTCTTACTTGGATCCTGATCGGTACCGCATTTGTGGGCTTGATTGGACTGCGACTGGATCGGTCCCTGCGATCTGCGGCCGATGCATGGCCCGACTGGCTCATCGATGCCCTCTGGATGCTCGCTTTGGGCGTAGCTGGAGTTCTCTCCGCCACCGCGATTCACAGCAGCGTCAATCCCAACTGGTACCCCGTGGGGCAAGACTGGCGCGAGTTCGTAGTGCTCGCCTTAGACATTCAGTCGGGGGGCATGTTCCACCCGGTTCCACAGCGCTACCCCTTCTACGCTTGGCTTGCCGTGGAGCTGGCCGAATTCAGCAGGCTTCCGGTACACATCGGCCTGATGCAGCTGAACATAGTTGCCGGCGGGCTGCTGCCAGCTGTGGTGTTTCGACTCGGTACTGCCATCGGCCCTCGAAGCCTGGCCGTCGCGGGTGGTTGGCTCGCATTGTTCATTCCCACAATCGCAGCGACCCTCGGCCCGCCCACTGACTACCTATTTCATGGCGCGGTTCACATTCTGGCGATGAGTGCTGGCATTCGTGCGCTGCGAAGCGGCGGCGTGCGGCGGTGGCTTGGGTTTGGTTGTGCGCTTGCTCTGCTGATGGCAACCACCATGAAGAGCCTGGTCTTCTTGTTGATCGCTGCGCCATTGGTGGCTTTGGCCCTGTTCTGGCAGGGTCGTTCGTCACCAAAGTTAGCGGGCCTCAGCCTGGCGGCTTGGCTGGCGCCCATGATGCTCATCTGGTCTGTGTACTCCACCATTCCACGCTGGGTCACCGAAGCGTACAGTCTCGAATACAACGTCTACCGGACCCAAGTGGTCGTCGCCCGAGCCCACGGGCGAACGGCGCCACTCCCAACCGATCTTGGATGGCACGAATCGGATGAAAAGCGCCGCGGATATTGGGGCGTGGGAAGGCCTGGGGCATGGTCCAATATAGATAAGGTTCTCACTTTCTTGGCCCGAGGCCCCAAACACAATCTCCCTGTACACATGCGCTGGCAAGGGGCCACAGAAGGCCTAGCCAAGGCCCTTCACCTGCCGTCTCCGGCCTGGTTGCTGCTTGGGCTCGTCGGATGCCTAGCTCCGATCCGAAGGCGAGCTTCAGACACGCACCTGGGACCCGTGCTGGCCGTCACCTGGCTGACCGGAATCACGCTGGCCCACTTTATGGGGCTAATGTCGACCCACTTCATCCCGCGGTACGCCATTGTCTTGCTCATACCAGGACCCTTGCTGTTGTTGCTAGGCGTGATGCCTTGGCGGACTGCGCGCACTGCATGGCTGATTCCCATCGGTGCAATGGCCGCCTCGCTCTGGGCCAGCTCTACTCCTGGATGGACCGCAATTTACAGCAGCGACGAAGCCAAGGATATGGCCCTCAACCCCCATGCCGACTTCTGGGCCATTCGAGACGAGCTGGGGCCCCAAGACACCGCGTACGACATGACGGGAAACCGAATCCTGTCGGACCTATGGGCCACATCCCCGGTATCGATCACATCGGTACCCGACGAAGAAACGCACGTTCGCTTCCCTGGGCAGAAGGTAGGACGTAGAATCCTGGTGCTGCCCGGAGCCTTGAATATGGGGGACTCGGTCCGCAAGTGGAAAGGCGCCGCTATGGGGCGCCTCAAAGAGCTCCGGCCCTACGTCTTCGAGGACACCGAAGCAAATGAACCCCTGAGTCTGAAGCTGGCCGAGTTAGAGCCTTGAGTATGTCCACTGCCATTGTCATTCCCGCATTCAATACCCAGGCTTCGCTGGACCGTGTACTCACTGAGATTCCCAAGTCCTTCCACGACACGGTAATCGTGGTCGACGACGGCTCGACCACCCCGATCATTGCAGACGGATTCACAGTCCTTCGTCACGAACAAAACCGTGGATATGGGGCGGCCCAGAAGACCGGATACGATGCGGCACTGGCCATGAATGTGGACCGGGTGCTGCTGCTTCATGGGGATGGCCAATATGCAACAGAAGACGTCCTCGGCCTCACCGATGTCCTTGCGGCCTGCGATGCTGCCATCGGGAGCCGATTTCTGAATATGGCTTCCGGCCAAATCCCTGCATGGCGTCGCTTTGGAAACCGGACCCTCACCATGATGGCCAATGTCCGGTTTGGAACGATCCTCTCCGAGCTCCATTCCGGTGCACGAGGATTCCGGGCAGAGACACTCCGAAATCTGAAATACCACCGCTTCAGCGATGACTACATCTTCGACCACCAGGTGCTCTCAAGCTTGCTGGACCAAGGTGCCACCATCGGCGAGCGAAAAGTGCGATGCAGCTATGATGACACCGTTCAGTCCATCGCCATCGGCCCAAGCATTCGGTACGCGCTGGGTGTCATCCGAACGATACTGAGACCACCGCCTCGCCCATAAGCGCACTGGCCGTTCAACACTGTTTCCACCCAGCGTCCGCCCAGCAAAGTGCGAAAAGGCGCTCCACAAGATGAGGCTGTATGCGTGTTTTTTTTCAAGTGAGTTGGGTGTCTCTGTTGGCCGTCGGGTGTGCGAGCGTTGACCTCGAAAAGTCGGAGACTGGTGCCAGCGCAGACACCAGTGCCGGGACCAGCGGCAGTGCCGAGACCTGGCACGAGGCCTGTCCTCGAGATGAGGCGGAGCAGCGGATGATCGATGTCGGTGATGTCTCCCTCAACGTCGCCTGCCGCGGCGCTGGGGAGACCACGATTGTATTTCTCCACGGATTTCCAGAGTTCCACTACTCTTGGAATGCTGTGATGGATGAGTTGGCCGATGAGTACCGACTGATTGCACCCGACCAGCGAGGCTACAACACCTCCGACAAGCCAGAGGCGGTGGATGCCTACAAACTTCCACTGCTTACCGAGGACATCCTGACCCTCCTACCCATTGTGAGCGAGACGCCGGTGATTGTGGTGGCACACGACTGGGGCGGGCCCGTTGGTTGGTCGGTGGCACACAGTCCGGACGCACACATTGCGGGGCTGCTCGCCGTAAATGGCCCACACCCACTGCGGTTCGCCGAGCTCTTCGAAACAGACCCCGAACAAAGAGCGGCTTCTTCCTATATGGAGCTGTTCCGATCGGAAGCGGCCGAGACCATTATGACCCCAGAATACCTCGCTGAGAACCTCTTTGGCTTTCTGGGAGAAGAAGACTTGGTCATGTACAAGGAAGCCTGGTCGCAACCTGGAGCCATCACCGGTGGCCTCAATTGGTACCGGGCGAACACTCCGTTGGACCCGGTTGTCATCGCAGCGTCCATGGAGGGTATGCTCGACGAGATCCCAGTGCCTGTATCGGTCATGTGGGGGCTAGACGACACTGCCGTCTTGCCACAGAATGCCGAAGGGTTGGAGCAATATGCACCGGACCTGGAGGTAGAGACTTTAGAGGGCGTGGACCACTGGATCGAGCATAGAGTTCCCGAAGAAGTCGCCAGAGGTGTCCGGGAACTGGCCGCCAGAATTTAACCGTAAGTACTTAGTTTATTTCATACTTACTAATTTAAACAGCCCGTGGCTCGCGTGCGCAGTCGGGTCGACTGCGCTGGCATCGTGTAGGGCATCCAAGCACCCGGACC
>CAWVVG010000188.1:0-7012 GCA_963932775.1 uncultured bacterium | reverse complement strand
CACGCTGAACTTGGTGCACAGGGATGTCTCGCCGCACAATGTAATGGTCGGGTTCCAGGGCGACGTGAAGCTCTTTGATTTTGGAATTGCTCGGTTGGTGGGAGACTCTGAGCCCACAGAGGGCATGCCGGGTGGTGGGAAATACGCCTATATGTCACCCGAACAAGCGAGTGGGACCGCCATGGACCATCGCTCTGACCTGTACAGTGCCGGAGTGGTGCTCTATGAGTTGCTGGTTGGCCACCGTTTATTTCAGGACCCGGACCCTGCCGAAAAGTTGCGGAAGGTGCGGGCTGCTGAGGTACCGGACCCCCGCCCTGAGAATTCCGATATCTCAGATGATCTGTGGGACATCTTGGCTCGGATGCTCGCGAGGAATCCCGATGATCGGCCGGCCACCGCTGGAGATGCCGAGGAGGAACTGTGGGCCTATCTGTATCGGGCCAACTTGAGGGCGGATGCCCACGAACTGGCACTGTTTATGCGGACTCGATTCCCCGATGATGCCCGAGGAAGTCCAGGGGTGGCCGACATAGAGGGCCTCGCTTCGGACCTTCGGCGCCTGGAGGGTGGTGCGACCAATCTCACGGACATCTCTCAGATTGAGGGAGCGAACACCACGGTTGAGCCTGGAGTTGAGGGGTTGCCCCGCATTCTTCAAGGGAGCACAGGTGAGCGCAAGTCTGTGGTGGTTCTGTTGGGTGAAGTAACTGGATTTACTGATCTTTCGTCGATGTCTGACGCATCGGTGGTAGTTCGTTGGCATTACAAGTTGCTTCGCCGCTTGCGGCGAGTTGTGGACCGCCATGGTGGTTTGCTTGAGTCCTATGAAGACGATCGATTCATGATCTTCTTTGGAGTTCCTAGAGCGGGAGAGCACGACCTGGAGCGGGCGGTCGCTTGTGCCGAGGGGATTCAGACGCTGACCCAGCAGGGCTCCATACGCCGACGTCGGGTGGCCATTTCCATTGGGATTCACCGGGGTGAGATATCCATGGGTGGCCAGTCGGGCCGCTCCATTCGATACCTCGGTCGTGGCGATGTGGTGAAGCTGGCTCATCGGCTGTGCAGTGAGGCCGACCTGGGCGAGGTGTTGGTGAGTGAGACGGTGGCGACCATGACCGGTCATCGGTTTCGTTTTAGCCCAGGCCCTACATTTAGACGGAAAGGCCGACGGGTAGAGCACAAGAGCTTTGTGCTGCATGGCGCTAGAGACCGACTGGAGCCGGTCACCGGTCGCTGGGTCCCACGGGGCGACGAGATGGAGCGCATTGGTGCGGGAATTGAGCGACTTGCCACAGGGCAAGGAGGTGTGGTTACCGTGACCGGTGGAGCTGGCATGGGCAAGTCACGGGTTCTTCGAGAGGTGCAGCGCCTTGCTCGAACCCGGGGCGTACCCTTTGTCCTCTCTCGGGCCCGGCCGTACCGTGGATACCGGCCCTTTGATGTGCTCCGTGATGTGGCTGCCTTTGCCATTGGTGTGACTCGCGAGGACAGCACCGAAGTTGTGCGATCTCAGCTATATAGACTGAAGGCGCTGGGTGTATCAGACGATGACGTCGCCGTGATCGGCGGCATGTTTGGCATTATAGAGCGGCGTGAAGGGCGCACGGATGTAGAACGACTGATTGGCGCCGCAGCACGTCTCTTGGATGCGATCTCTCGTTCTGGGCCTGCGATCATCGCCTGTGATGACGTGCAATACATCGGAAGCATGGAACGACAGATCATTGGTGCTGCCATTCGGGGTCAACGGGAGAACCCGGTCCTGTTCCTGTTTGCTGGGCGAAACGACATCCCATCGGAGCTACGGCCCGCCGACATTCAGATCAGTCTGGGACGCATGAAACAGAAGCGTCTGGACCAGCTGGTAGAGGAGTTCTTGTCGGTCACCGATGTGGACGAGGCATTGCTTGAGGTGGTTCGGTCCACTTCAGAAGGCAATCCCCTTTATGTGGATGAGGTGATTCGCTCGCTTCGGCAGGCGGGCCGCATTGAGGTTGGTTCGGGCCAGGCCTGTCTTGTTGGCGACCCTAAAGACGTGCAGCTGCCAGTGAACCTTGAAGGCATGATCTCATCTCGAATTGATGCCCTCGGTCCCGCTTCGAAGGGTGTGCTTCAGATTGCTGCGACGGTGGGCGTGAGCTTTTCAGTGTCTTTGGTCCGCGAGGCCAGCGGAATGGAGGACATCGGTAGTTTGCTGGCCGAACTAGTGGACCGCGGCATCATCGAAAGAAGTGGTCCGGAGCGAGGGGGATACGCGAGCTTCTCGAGCGTCTTTCTCTGGGAGGCCGTACACCGGTCGATCTTGGGTGTGCGCCTCGCGGAGTACCACCGCATGGTCGCCGATGGCATGGAGCGCCTGTTTGGAGACAACCTGGATGATCAACGCATGGACCTGGCGGCACACTGTGCTGCCGGTGGGCAATACTTAAGGGCGGCTGGACACGCTGAGCGGGCGGGAGATTATCTTCGATCCCAGCGGATGCTTGCTCCAGCACTGGCCTGTTGGGAGGAAGGCATCGGCTGGTTGGACCATGTGAGCCGACCCAGTCATGCGACCCTAATGAAGGAAGCGGTAATACGCCTGAAAGCCGGTGAGGGTTGGCGGCTTTCTGGAGACCCTAGAAAGTCTGAGATTCACCTCCAAGTGTCCCAGGACCTCGGCGAGGAGGGAGGGGACTTGGAGATCGAGGCCCAGGCCACCGTCGCTCTGGGTCAGCTTTACAACTACTTGGGTCGACATGTGCTCGGTCGGGCCAGCCTCGAACAAGCGCGGGCCATCGCGCTGGGGCCGGTCCAAGGGAAGGACATGGCCGATGTCGCTCCTTGGCGTCGGCAGGTCGCTGTCGACGCACTGGATGGCTTGGGTTCGCTTGCATTGGAGTTGGGAGAGGTCTCTCAGGGTACAGCGCTGCTCGCTGAGGCCCGAGAGATCGCGGGAAGTGATGACCTCTTGGCGGCTCGCACCCTGAATTCACTGGCACTCCGCACCATCCGTTTCGGTGACATGGAGGCTTCAACCGAACTCCTTGAGGAGGCAAAGCATCATGCAGAGAAGGTGGATGAACCCTTATTACTGGGCCGAATTTTAAACAATCTTGGTACCATACATACCGATGCCGGGCGATTCGATGAGGCGCTGGAGTTCTTTCAGACGGCGCTCCGGATTCGAGAAGGCCTGGACTACCGGAAGGGTGCGGTGATCAACCTGCACAACATTGGAGATGTTCATTTTCGGATGGGAGATTGGGCTCGGGCTTGGGCCGCCTTTAAGCGGAGCCATGACATCGCTTCGGCCTCCGGGTACGAGCCCGGCGTGCTCATGAACGGTGCATTTATGGCCTACCTCGAAGGAAGAAAAGGTGAGGAAGGAGTAGGTGAACGGCTTGGGCTGATTACTGAAAAAGCGGACAATGCCACCCACAATGAGACCCGAATGAATGCCCGCCTGTTGTGGGGCAAACATATGGCGGAAAGGGGCGACACAGAGGGTGCGCGTGAGGTGTGGACCGAGGGCATTGAGATAGCAGCTGCACTGGAAGCACCCCAGATGGCTCGACAACTCGTGGCTTCGATCGCGGAACTTGGCTGATTGTCGGGACCCCGCGAACCGGGTACGGCATGGGTCAGCTGTGGGTAGCCCACTAGGAGATATGTTCATGATTCGAGTGTTTTGTTTGTTGATGGCAATGGTATGTGCACCGGTAGCTGTGGCTCAGCAAGGCGGACCGGTTCCCGTTGGGGCCACTCAGGGCGATAGCCCTGATCCGCAAGCTGAGGCTCCGGAGGCTCAGCCGCCGCAGGCAACAGCACCCCCCGCCGTGGAGCCCGCCCCACAGGTTGTCGAACAAGCACCCTCAAGCAAGTCCTTCGAGGAGAAGGTCGACGCTGTCTTCGGCCGGTACCTGGTGGCCCCGATTGCTACTGTGTTTTTCTGGAATATTCCGGGACTGAACATGCCCTTGGTCGTGTTCTGGCTGTTGTTTGGCGCCACGTTCTTCACCATTCGAATGGGTTTTGTGAACGTCAGAATGTTCCGCCATGCCATCGACTTGGTGGCCGGCAAATACGATGACGAAACGAGCGAAGGGGAGGTGACCCACTTTCAGGCACTCTCCGCAGCACTTTCTGCCACGGTTGGACTCGGCAACATCGCTGGGGTGGCCATCGCGGTGGCCCTGGGCGGACCGGGTGCGACCTTCTGGATGATTCTGGTGGGTCTCATTGGCATGAGTGCGAAGTTCACAGAGTGCACCTTGGGCCAAGCCTACCGGAAGAAGCGAGCCGACGGCCGAATCATGGGTGGTGCGATGTACTACCTAAGCGACGGACTGTCCGAGCTGGGTATGCGGCCTTTGGGCAAGGTTCTTGCGGTAATGTTCTGCATCTTGTGCATTGGTGGCTCGTTTGGTGGTGGAAATGCATTCCAGGTGAGCCAGTCCATGAGCCAGGTTCAGACCGTCGTTCCCTTTCTCGCGGACAAGGGTTGGATATATGGGCTGCTCATGACCTGTGTGGTCGGAGTGGTCATCATTGGTGGGATCGAGCGCATCGCTACCGTGGCTGAAAAGATTGTACCGTTGATGTGTTCGGTCTATGTGCTGGCATGTCTGTACATCTTGGTCCTGAATGCGGGTGCGATTCCCGGAGCGTTCTCAGCCATTATTGAGGGTGCATTCAACCCGGATGCCATCGAGGGCGGATTCATCGGTGTGCTGGTGATCGGAGTCAAGCGTGCCGTATTCTCCAATGAAGCTGGCGTTGGTTCCGCAGCCATTGCCCATGCAGCGGCGAAGGTGAAGCACCCGGTAGAGGAGGGCATTGTGGCGCTCTTAGAGCCATTCATCGACACGGTGGTGATCTGCACCATGACTGCCTTGGTGATCGTGATCACCGGTGCTTGGAATGACCCGGATGCAGCCTATGTCGCAGCCCGTGAGGCTGGACAGGGCGGTGCGCTCACTTCCTTGGCCATGAGCAGTGTGATTCCCTGGTTCAAGTATGTGTTGTCTGCCGCAGTCTTCCTGTTTGCCTTCTCCACGATGATCTCTTGGTCCTACTACGGCGAACGCTGCTGGGCGTGGCTGTTTGGAGACAAGAGCTCCATGGTCTACCGCATTCTGTTCCTGGTCTTCGCTTTCTTGGGGTCCATCGTGACCGCAAAAAATGTACTCGACTTCTCGGATCTAATGATTCTTGGAATGGCTTTCCCCAACATTCTCGGCGTCTTGCTGCTGAGTGGAAAGGTCCGGGCGATGCTCACCGAGTACACGGGAATGCTGGATAGCGGTGAGATTAAGAAGACGAACTGACGCTGATGTCTGGGGTGCGTCCGAAGACACGGATCACCCCTGCACAGCCCACACATCCGAGTCCCAACAGCAGCCAGGGATTGATGCCGAATCCGGCGGGTAGGGTGCCGAAGAGTATGCTGACTGCACCCGCACTCAATGCGTATGGAAGCTGAGTGGCAACGTGGGCCGCATGGTCGCAGCCGGTGCCGGTACTCGAGAGGATTGTGGTGTCCGAGATGGGGGAGCAGTGGTCGCCCCAGGTGGCGCCAGACAGGACGGCAGCACTGGTCGCGAGAGCCAGTGTGCTGTTGGGATCCATCTGGATGGCCAGGGGAATCGCCAACGGGACCATAATGGACATCGTTCCGAAGCTCGTACCGGTCGCAAATGCGATGGCAGCGCTGATTGCAAACACCAATGTGGGCAGGGACCAAGCGGGTACCGTTGGGCCAAGGGTGGCCACGAGGAACTGGGCGGCCTGAAGTTCGGCGATGGCGGTTCCCAAGGCCCAGGCGAGAAACAGCACCGTCATGGCGTCTACCAAGCCACGCACACCAGTGATGGCCGCCTGAGAGACTGCGGAGGTACTCAAGGCACCTAAGACGACTGCGAGCACCGATGCCAGTGTTACTGCCGCCACGGACCCGTGGAGCATCGCGTCGTAGCCGTCGGCACCCCCGATGATCTCGAACAAACGGGCATCGGCACCCTCGGCGGCGGTTCCCTGTACCCACAGGGATGCACCGGTCACTCCGACCAGTGCCAAGATGGGAAGGGCGCCAAGCCAGGCTCGTGCGACTGGGATGAGTGCCACCTCGGGTTCGGGTTCGGCCTGTGCAGAACGCGCCTCTGCGGCCCGCATGGGACCAAAATCCCGGCCAGACCAGGCGATGGCCAGGGCAAAGAAGAGGGCAAAGAAGGGATAGAACCGGTAGGGCAGGCCTTCGAGAAAGAATGCATATGCATTGGTCTCGACACCGGACGCTGCCAAGGCATCTCCCATCAGGCTGACCTCGAAGCCAATCCATGTGCTGACGAGAGCAAGGGTGGCCATGGGGGCCGCGGTAGAGTCCACGATGTAGGCCAATTTCTCCCGAGAGAATCGAAGCCGGTCAGCGACTGAACGCATGCTTCCGCCGACAATCAAGCAGTTCGCATAGTCGTCAAAAAAGACCAGCATGCCCGCAAACCAAGCGGTCATCATTCCGCTGCGCCGGGTCTTCGCCCATCGCGTCAATCGCTGAATCAACGCGCGTGTGCCCTGGCCTTGGCTGATGATCTCGAGAGTGGCTGCGACAAAGAGTGTGAACAGTGTGACCTTCACGTGGTCTCGGTCGGCGATGGCATCCAATAGCAGCGGGTCCACTGCGTAGATCAGGGCGTCCCAAGGGTTCCATGATTGCAGTATCAGTGCTGCCAGTAGCACTCCTGCAGCCAGCGATGTGACAATCTGCCGGGTCTTAAGGGCGAGGCCAATGGCGAGGGCCACCGGTGCGAGCGAGAGCAGGCCAGGTTCATGCATGGATCAATTGTACTAAGGCGGAGGTCTTCAGTGCGGGATAACGCCCCTGCATGAAGGCGATTTGCATTTCAACGAAGACGAAGGTGGCTCCGTTTGGAGACCCCGTGGCTGAAGTGTTGGTCAATGGCCGGACGTTGTTGGAGGAGCAAACCGACGCCTTGCTTGCAGCAGGCTTCGACCTGGTGGAGCAGCC
>CAWVVG010000187.1:0-7032 GCA_963932775.1 uncultured bacterium | reverse complement strand
CCCAGAGTCCGAGTCGGCTCGTCGACGAGATGGAATTCTTGGCCGACCACTGGGGCACTAAAGAGGTCTTCGACGACACTGGTGCACTTCCGGCAGGCAATTGGCTGAACCGGCTCTGCCACGAAATGATCGACCGAAAACTCAACGAGAAGATCATCTTCGATTGCAATTCTCGCTTCGATTATTTGAATTCAAAGAATGTGCACCTGATGAAGAAGGCGGGCTTCCGAAAGCTGATTCTTGGAATCGAGAGCGCATCCGAGCGCACCATTGACATCCTCGACAAGAAGCTCACCCGTGAGCAAATCATAGAAGGCTGCAAGATGGCTTCGGCCGCTGGACTTCAGCCCCACCTCACCTTGATGATCGGGTACCCCTGGGAGACAAGAGAGGACGCCTACGAGACCCTCAAGCTCGCGCGCTACCTGATGGTGAACGGCTATGCCCACATGCTCCAGGCCACAGTGGTGATGCCCTACCCTGGCACTCCGTTGTTCGATCTCTGCCAGCGCAATGGGTGGATTCGCTTCGACCCTTCAGAGTACGAGCGGTACGACATGACCGAGCCTGTGTGCACCCTCACAGACATGAACGAAGAAGAAGTGGTGCGCATGGCTGGACAGTTCTACAAGCTGTACATGCACCCTAAATTCCTGATGCATCAAATCAAGAACCTGCGAAGCATAGAGGACTTGGACTACGCGATGCGCGGAGCAAAGGCGGTATGGGGCCACCTCAAGGACTTCTCAAACATGCGGACTGAATCCACAGTCGCCCGATAGTTGTGCACCTTTCCAGGCCGCCCTGGGGTACCCTCGCCCCATGGCTACACACCGAATTGGAATCCTCACTGGGGGTGGTGATGCGCCGGGCCTCAACGCTGTCATCCGAGCTGTCGTTAAATACGCGGTAGGTAAACTCCACTGGCAAGTGGTAGGAATCGAGGATTCATTCAACGGGATGCTCGATGCACCGCGAAGGCTACGGGACCTGACCCCACGGAACTGCCAGGGATTGCTTCAACGGGGTGGAACGGTCCTTGGGACCACCAACCGGGGAGACCCTTTTGCTTTTCCAGACGGAAATGGCGGCTTCGAAGACCGGTCTGCTGAGCTGGCTTCCGCCATTCGTGAAGAAGGACTACAAGGGCTCATCGTCGTTGGTGGGGACGGAACCCAGGCCATAGGCCTCAAGCTCATGGACACCCATGGAATCCCCGTAGTCGGCATCCCGAAGACCATCGACAATGACCTGAGCGCCACCGACCTCACCTTCGGCTTCATATCAGCCGTCGAGACCGCTACCGATGCACTCGACCGGCTCCACACCACAGCGGAGTCCCACGACAGGGTCATGTTGCTCGAAGTCATGGGGAGGGATGCCGGGTGGATTGCCCTGTGGGCTGGAGTAGCCGGCGGCGCGGACTGCATCGCGATTCCTGAATTCCCCTACGACCCAGATGCATTTGCGGCCAAGATCAAAGCACGCCGGATGAAAGGCCGACACTTCACCCTGATTGTGGTTGCTGAGGGCGCGGTGCCAGCGGGCGGTAAGTCTCTCCCGTCTAAGGTGCCCCACGGAAAGGGTACCCTGGCTGCAGCCGGAGCCGCCGAGACACTGGCTCGCCTGCTCACCGAGCGCATCGATGTAGAGACCCGTACGACGGTGCTCGGGCACCTCCAGCGGGGCGGGGGGCCCGTCGCATTCGACCGAGTCCTCGCGACGGAATTTGGGGTGCGGGCGGTGGAGCTAATCCACGCAGGACGCTGGGGCGACATGGTCTGCCTTCAAGGAGGGAAGGTCTCTAGCGTTCCCATTCGAGATGCCGTTGCTGCGTACCGAACCGTGAGCCACGATCACCCGCTCGTTGCAACAGCACGCGCGGTAGGAATCGTATTTGGAGACTAAGAATTTCCGGGTTCTACCCGCCCTTCAGGCGGGCCTCCACCGCTCGAAGGTAGTCCGCAGTATGGCGGTTCCGAGCGATCTCTGCTGCCTGTCGTGCCAGCCGAACAGCCTCCTCAAAATTGCCGGCGCGCTCGGCCTCTACGGCTTGATTGTGCAGGCTCTTGACTGAGCCTGGCTTGGGCTTTCGATACCAGCGACGTTGGACCATCTCAGGCAATGGCGCCAGCTGGTGAATCAGATCAGTGGCAATATCTGTGACCACACCCTGTTCAATATCTGCACCCAAAGTCGAGCTTAGGGGGTCGGTATCCCGGCTCCGCTCCATCCGAAGGGCCTCCGCCTGGAGCATGCCAATGGGACGTCCATCCAGCTCTACGGTGAGCACAGCCCTTCCCTTGCCGCGCCCAATAAGGCTGCCAATCGGCGGGGCATTTTTGGCAACCGGGTTGTCGGCCAAAGCTCCGGCCACCACTCGGGTTTCCGCTTCCACACTGCACATATTTAGCAGCAGGCGAGTCCTGGCCTCTGGGTGGACGGTAAACCCTTCCCTCATCGCCAATGCCATCGCGAATTCATTCGCAATCGACTGGCATTCGACTCCACTGGCCACCACAACAATATCGGACAGGGGTGCCGACACCGCGGGTGGGGGTTGAAATTCCCATGCCACCTGACTGTGGCCACAGGCGAATGCGAGAAGAAGAATCATGATCTGGCTCCATTGTGGCGGTCCCGTATGTCTCGCTGCAAGCGATTTTTCGGGCTGGTGTTAGCGTCACTCTATGGACGATAACTCCCAGGTGATCACCGTGTTCTACGACGGGCAGTGTGGTTTGTGCCATCGGGCCGTCCAGTTCCTGTTGAGGAGAGACCCCGCCGGAGAGAAATTTCGATACGCCGCCCTGCAAGGTGAGACCGCAGCCACGCTGCTCGTACCCCTGAACCCTATGCCCGACAGCATGGTGGTCCACACACCGGACAAGACGCTGCTCACCCAAGGAGACGCCGCATTGTACTTGGCGCGTGCGCTGGGCGGGCTCTGGGCTGTACTCGGTGCGCTTGGCCGCATTGTGCCCCGATCCATTCGAGACCTCCTATACAACGGAGTCGCAGCCAGGCGATACCGCTGGTTCGGCAAGCGAGAGGAAGCATGCCCATTGCTGACCCCAGACCAGCAAGGATTGTTCCTGCCCTAATCAAGACTTGGGGGAGAACACTCGTTCGAGAATGGTATCGGCCCGACGGACATACCAGCTTGGGTCAGCGAGTCCATCGAGTTCATCGTTGCTTAGCCGTGCAGAGACATCTTCGTCTCCCTTCAATAGCTCCAGCAACTGCCTGCCCTCCTCCCAGCCTCGGAGCGAGTTGCGCTGGACCAGCTCATAGCTGTCCTCCCGCGAGAGTCCCGACTCCACCAGAGCCAGCATGACCCGCTGGGCGTAGAACAATCCGCCCGTCTTCTCCATGTTGGCGAGCATGTTCTCTGGGTACACGATGAGTCCGTCGATCAGGCCCTTGAGGCGGGAGAGCATAAAGTGCACACAGATGTTCGCGTCCGGACCGGCAACCCGCTCCACACTGGAGTGACTGATGTCCCGCTCATGCCAGAGCACCACATTGTCCATCGCCATGTTCGCGTAGCCCCGGGCCATTCGCGCTTGGCCAGTGAGGTTCTCGCTGAGAATTGGGTTCTTCTTATGGGGCATTGCACTGGATCCCTTCTGACCCTTGCTGAACGCCTCCTGGGCCTCGAGGACCTCGGTCCGTTGCAGGTGCCGAATCTCGACGGCAATTTTCTCGATCGTGGTGGCAAGCAAGGCCAGACAATGAAAGTAGTGGGCATGCCCATCCCGCTGGACCACTTGGTTTGAGGCGGGCGCTGGGCTGAGCCCAAGATTGGCACATACGTGGGCCTCTACCGAGGGCGCCAAGTGGGCGAAGGTCCCAACGGCTCCTGATATCTGTCCGACCGCGACCTCATCGATGGCACGGTCGATGCGCACCCGGCCCCGCCGCATTTCGTCCCACAGGATCGCCAACTTGATACCAAAGGTCGTGGGTTCGGCGTGGATCCCGTGAGACCGCCCCATGCACAGCGTATGGACGTGCTCTCGGCTCCGACGCTCCAGCACCACGAGCACACCGTCCAAGGCCTCAAGAATAAGCTCTCCAGATTGCTTCAACTGAACAGCAAGGGTGGTGTCCAACACATCCGAGCTCGTCATCCCCTTATGCAAGTGACGTGCTGGCTCTCCAATGACCTCACCCACCCCGGTCAGGAATGCAACGACGTCATGCTTAAGGGTTCGGTCAAGTTCGTTGATTCGGTCGAGCGGGAATTGCTCCGGCAACATGGGCTCTGCAGCAAGCCTGCAAGCCGATGCAGTGCCGGCGGGGACGGTGCCAAGCTCCTCCATGGCCTCGCATGCGAGGAGCTCCACCTCGAGCATGATTGCGGCTTTTCTTTGCTCAGACCAAATGGCGGCCATTTCCGGTTTGGTATATCGTTCGATCACGGTCAGCTCCCTGGGATTATTAAGTGCGTGCCCCGACACCAATGGTGTCGAGTGGTTGATCTTGAAGGGCGACATGAACCTTCACTTGGGCTTCTACACCTGCACGATGCAAGGCCATGGCGGCTTGACGAAGGGCCTTGTCGACTTGGTTGTTTTCTTCGGAGAGATGAGCGAGCACCAGGTGCTCAAGCCGTCCACCGGCACTCTGACCCACGAGGTCACCGGCCTGTTCATTGGACAGGTGGCCATGGGACGAACGAATTCTCTGCTTCACAGGCCACGCATAGGGCCCATCCAGCAACATCTCTACGTCATGATTAAACTCGACAACCGCCACCGAGAGTGATGCCAGCTTCTGGCTCACCAAGGTCGTTGGCCGTCCCAAATCTGTCACGACACCCACCCAACGGTCACCGATGCCGATCCGGAAAGCCACCGGATCTGCCGTGTCGTGAGGGATTCGAAACGGGTCCACAACCAAATTTCCAATCTTGAAAGCCCTGCCTGCCTCGATGGTCGACAGCGCTGACGGCATCATCTGAGGCTTCAGAGCAATCGCAGTGCCCGGGGTCATATGAAACGGGACTGGGGTGCCACGGAGCTTCGCGAGCTTATTGCAGAGTATCCGGGCGGAGCCTGCGTGGTCCGAGTGCTCGTGCGTCACAAGCACTGCATCGATGGGTGCATCGCCCAGCCCCATATCGGCCATTCGCTTCAAGATCTGTTTGGTCGACGGTCCACAGTCGATCAAGACCCCAGACTTTCCATCACCCACATAAGTGCAGTTGCCCTTCGAACCCGAGGACAGGACGGATACAAACACATCGTGAAAAGACTGAGTCGACACTCCGCCGGGATATCACGTCCGCCAGACACCTGCCGATCCTGTTTTCTTTCGTTACCGTTTCAGATACGAATTCCTCATTCAACCTTCAATATCGCTGAACACCCAAGGGAACATTGGAGCGATGCCAAGCGTTTAAGCTTGCCGACCACGACTTTAGGAGACATCTTGACCGCAGAGGGAGACAACAATGTACGAACTTCTCGTAGAGCTTACGCTCGCCGCCGGGTTCATTGGATTTATCGGATTCTTCTTCCGATCTGTCTGACGACCCCAGCCGCTGCACTCCCTCCCTTGATCACTGCCGCCGATGCCGCACAGCCAAATTTGAAGTCCTTTTGGAGGCCTGGGGTTTTCTGGATTGGCATGCCCGACAAGGCAGGCAGGCCCGGTATGCGACCACTTGTAGACACCTCGTCCATGGTCCTCCCACCCAGCCTGGAGAGCTGGACGGCCATCGGAGAGACCTGCCAACAACCTCCAGCAGCAACGTCCACTTTTGGTGGTCACCCCATCGAAGCGGTCGTGGCCGGCGATGAGATGCACCCCATCATCCGACTCATGCGAAATGACCGACCGATCGCCGATAGCTTGCTCGGGCGACCGGCCACCATCTGTGAAATCCGAATCGTGGAAGCCGACGCTGTACCGGGACCGGAGCTTATCGTCGCATGGAGAATGGACGGCCCATACCCGGTCCAAGGCTTCACCGTGTACCGCATCCCAGAGGCCCTGGACCCCACAGCCAAATCCGACTGAAGGCCGCCGAACCCAGTTCAGTGGAACTGAAAATGGCACGCCAACCTGGAAAATACGGCCATGCTGCCTCCCTCCTACTGGCCCCCCATGGGATGAGCAAACCGGCTACGTTCCGGCCCAATGTTGGACTCCCTTGCCGCACTTGGAAAATTCGGACGCTTCTCTGGCCAAATCGCGGTTCGGTTGAGCCAGCGGCCCCTATTTTTTAACCAAATCATCCATCAAACCTGGACCACTACGACTCGGTGCATTCTTCCGGTAGTCGCCGTCACCTTTCCATTCGGCATGGTCATGGCCCTTCAAGGCCTAGAGATCTTCCGAATGTTCGGGGCGGAGCGTATGCTGGCCTCGCTCATCAGCATCGCCACCCTCCGAGAGCTCTCTCCGGTCCTGGCCAGCGTGCTGGTTGCAGCGCAGGGCGGGTCCAGCTGTGCTGCGTCTTTGGGGGCCATGCGCATCAAAGAGGAACTGGACGCCACCGAAGTCATGGCAATCGACGCCCTGAAGTACCACGTTGTCCCGAGAGTCGTGGCCATGACCATTGCCTGCCCCCTGCTAAACATTGCCGGTTCGATAGCCGGAGTGTCGGGTGGATATTTCACCGCGGTATTGATCAAAGGTGAATCAGGCGGGATCTTTATGGCCGAACTCTGGTCATTCATGGGGCCCATGGACATCTACGGAGGTCTGATCAAGACAACACTATTTGGTCTACTGATCGGGCTCATCAGCTGCTACCACGGCTTCCGAGCTACCGGCGGTGCGGCCGGTGTTGGCCGTGCAGTCAATGACACCGTGGTGCACAGTGTTGTGGCGTTCATTTCCCTGAACTACTTCCTAACATCCGCTTTGTTTGGTTCGGCAGCACCATGACCAACGTTTTTTCAGGCATGGGTCGCTACGCGATCTGGTGTGTGCAGTTCATACGTGCGGTATGGGTCCACGGCCCTCCCAAGGGACAGACACTGAACGAGGCATTCAGAATCGGCATCAAGAGCTTGCCCA
>CAWVVG010000186.1:0-7062 GCA_963932775.1 uncultured bacterium | reverse complement strand
CGGAACTTGGCTTCCCTTGAGACGGAGTACGGACATCGGCGTGGCTTGATTGGAGCCCATACGGCCGAGGGCCGGTTTGAAGATGGGGTCTACAGCTACCTTGTTGAGGACTATGGCAAGGCCGCAGTCACATTCTTCACTCTTGTGGAGTCGGATGCGCTGTCCAATGATGCGCTCGCCCGCGATGCCGAATGGTATCTCGCAGAGTGTCTGATGGAAGACGGCAATACAGCCGCTGCGGTAGATGGCTATCAACGCATCATCGATATGGGTCAGAGCCACCCATTCTTCGGCGACGCCGTCCGGCGGCAACTGGAAGCGTACGGAGTCTTGAAGGATAGCGAAGGTTTCTACCGGGTGTACAACCAATACATTGTGACCGCCATTGTTCCGACCACGGACGAGGTGCGGTACTCGATGGGCAAGAGCTTTTACCATCAGGGAGATTGGACTCGGGCGAAGTCAATGTTGTCTGAGGTCTCGGGTGACAGTCGAATATACACCCGTGCACGGTATTTCATGGGCGCGATTCTGGTCGCGGAAGGGCAACTCGAGTCCTCCATACCGCAATTCGAGCGGGTAGTGCAGTTCATGCCTGCGGTGAAAGCGGACGGGTACCACGGTGTTGGTGGAATCGCAGAGTTTGCCGCTATGCGGGAGGTCGAGAGCGAGGTCGTTGAGCTTGCTCATTTTGCTCTGGCCCGTGTTCACTATGAACTTGGCAAGCCCTTTGATGCCCTCCGGTACTACCAAGCGGTGCCTACAGAGTCAGACTATTTCCACGACCAACTCTATGAGTTGGTGTGGGTCTACCTGAAGCAGGAAAACTGGCTGGAGGCCATCAACCAGATCGACATCTTCCTGATTGCTTATCCGGAACATGAGTACGCCTTCCAGCTTCGCCTGTTGCTTGGGCATCTTCACATGCGGCGCGAGGCCTACGAACGGGCGCTCGCCACCTACGAACAGGTCGTTGAGATGTATGGCCCGGTTCGAGAGGCCCTTGCGACCATCGTGGCCAGCCCGACTCAGCCCGACGACTTTTTCGAAGTGCTCGTGAACGGCGATGACGGAAGCGCGGCAGAACTCAACATGCCTTCCTTTGCGGTCGCCATGCTATCCAGCGATGAGTACGTTGGCAGGGCTGTGACGGTTCAGCAGGAACTGGAGCGGCAACTGAGCGATCTGGAGCTCAGTCGGAAGTTGATCGCACAGATCGGTCCGATACTAAGCCAAGGCACAAGGGCCATCGGGACATTCCGGGCGGGCCGAAGTCAGATTGGTGCGGTTCGGAATGACAGCATTAAATTGCGCCTGGACATCTTGGATGCGGAGCTGTCCCTGTTTGAAGAGGAGGAGGGTCAGGTCCCTCGGGCCCGCGTCATTCAGCTTCGACGAGAGTGGGATGTGTTGTCTGCTCAGGTGGCTGCAATTGGGCTGGGTGAGAGCTCAAAAGAAGATCGCTTGGACGGCTATGAAGGCCAAGTTCAGAGAGTGCAGGGCGAGGCGTATGAGGCCCAGCAGGTGGCGATGGATGAGATGCGCGCCGTCGAGGAACTGAAGGCGAGGCTCTCGACAAATCAGGGCAGCATGAGTCCTAAGGAAATCGCGGATATCCGCACTAAAATCTTCGACGCAGAGTCCCGTTTAAGGAAAGACATTGGCGAGCTTGAACAGGTGCAAGGCAAGGACACAATGCGCCGTGTGATGAGCACCATTGATTCCGATGAGTTGGATAGCGTTGATGCGGAACGGGGCCTTGTGGCCGCTGAGTTGGCGCCATTCCGGAAGAAAGTGAACGGTCTTCGGAACCTCGTAGCCTCGTCTCATTCGGGTGTGTTCGGTCTGCTGGATGAAGCCTGGGGGCGTGCCAAGCGAGCCGATCGCAAGGCCACGTCAGTCATGGGCAAGCTTGAGCGTGCAGAACGCTCAGAATTGGCCATTATGCGGTCACGCTTGGCTTATGAGATGGAGGCTGTCGTAGGAATAGGAGGCGACCTTGCCGCTACAGGCTCAAGGGCGACCGAGGTGGCGTCCGTCGTGACCCGCGCTGGTGTCGGCGCAGTTGAGGGGCAGTTCAATGAGACCGTCATGGGTGCCGATCGCGGCATCGTAGATGTATATTGGACCCGAAAAGTTCAGATCACAGACGAAATTGAGCGGCTGGGCCAAGAACGCGGCCTGCGCAGCGCTGAGTTGGACTCCCGCTTTGAGCTCGTTCGGCAGCGAATGGGTGATAGCGACGGTGGGGGTCAATGATGCAGATCGTTTCCTTCATTGCATTCGCTGCACTGAGCGTAGCGACCGCCCACGCCAAGGGCGAAACAGACCCTGCGTCGGATGCGGTGGGCACCGATGGAACGGAACAGGTTGCTTCGGATGTAGACATGCCCACTGCTGAGGATGTTGAGCAGGCGGCGGCGGCAGGGAAAAAGAATGAGATGCTGGCGTTCAAAGGAACTGTTTCTCGCTTCGCTGAAAGGATGCGCGAGTTTAATAGCGACGCCCGCGGCATCATTCAGTCAAGGGAGAAAGAAGAACGGGATCTACTCATGGAGGGGTACCGGGGCCCGCTGGCCGAGCTTCGTTCAGAGGAGGTGGCACTGAGGGACACAGCTGTCGGCCGTCTGGAGAACTTCCTGGTTCGCTACCCGCGAAGCAGTCATACACCTCACGCGATGTTCTTGCTCGGTGACCTCTACTATGAGGAGAGCGAGGAGGCATTTGCCGAAGCGTCCGACGCGTATGAGCGAATCTTCGAGGAAGGAGCCGATGCTCTGGACGACGCCCCGGAACCGCCCATGCGTGACCATGGCCGAGCAGTCCGACTGTTTCGTGGCATTTCTGAGATGTTCCCAGACTACGGCAATGCCGATGGCGCTTGGTACATGCTTGGGTTTATCCATAAGCGAGACGAGACACTCCAGGCCGACGACTACGCTGGAAGGGATGCGTACCTCGCTTTGGTCGAGAACCATCCAAAGTCAGACTTTGCTGCAGCGGCCCATATGGCTCTGGGTGAGCACTTCTTTGATAACCACAAGATTGACCTGGCCATCGAGCACTACACCAAGGTCGTCGATGATTTTGGTTCCGACGGTCAGCACTACGAAAAAGGCCTCTACAAGCTAGCCTGGTCTCACTACAAGCTGTCCAACTACGACCGGGGCATGTCGCTCTTGGCCAAGCTGCTCGATTGGTCCGAGGAGTTCTTCCTTCGCACCGGTAAGCGGTCTGCGATGGCTCCGGAGGCCATCGAGTACACCGCAATATCGTTCTCGGATTTAGCGGATCAGGATGGCACCAGCCCGGTTGCGGTTGCCAAGGCCTTCTACAGCCGGATTGGCGACCGTGAGTATGAAAACAAGGTGTACGAGCGCTTGGCCGATGTGTTGATGCAGCAGGCGCGGTATGACGAGGCGATAATCGCCTACAACTACATGATTCAGCGGTGGCCTGATGACCCCAAGAACCCCACGTTTCTCTGGACGGTCGCAAAACTATACCGTTCCCTTGATGTGCCCAACCACGAAGCCGCTCAGAACACCATCACTCGGATGAATGAGCTGTTCAATCGAGACTCAGCCTGGGCCCACGCCAACCGGAACAACCCAGATGCGTTGGCCGTCGCGGATGGCTTCATCGAGGAATCGCTGGCAGCCGTTGCAATCGACTTCCACAATGCAGCGAACGAGTCCGGTGATCCCGCTAAATACAGCAAGGCTGCTGACCTATACAGCCAGTACTTGAACAAGTTCCCTTTTGCGAAAGATTACTACGAGATTCAGTGGTACTTGGCGGACACCTTGTTTAAGTCGGGGCGTCAGCAAGAGGCTGGGGCGGAATACGTTCAGCTGTTGAAGGGCAAAGGCCACCCCTATCGGGATGGCTCCATGTGGAACTTGATGCAGGTACGACGCCAAGCCCTCATCGATGCGTATGGAACAGTCGAGGCGTTGCCAGCCAATGCAGTCGTCGAGCAGGAAGTCACTCTTCCCAGTGGCGGTACCCGTTCGGTATACACCTTGTCTGAAGAGCACCGAGTGTTCATTGATTCAGCAGACGTGTTGCTCGAGACGGAGTTCTCGAACGAGGATTATGCAGGCTCTCTGGACGAGGCTCGCCCTGCTTTGGCCTATCTGCCTGGCCAAATATTGTACATCCATGGCCGTTTAGAGGAAGCCCGAGAACGGCTGACCAAGGTCATTGAGCGGTGGCCTGGCAAGGATGAGGCTGCCTTTGCTGCAAGCTTGATTGTCGATAGTTGGCAGGATGAGGAGGACCTCGCCAAGGTCCGGATGTTCGCCGGTAAATACTCCCGTATGTCACTGGGCTCATCGGATGCCGCGATGGCCAAGAATATGAACTTTGGAAACCTCGAGGAAGGCGCAGCATTCAAGATGGCGGCGATGTACATTGAGAACGGTGAGCGCGAACAGGCTGCTGAGGCCTTCTTGTCTTTCATGAATGATTTCCCGAAGTCCAAGCACATCAAAAAGGCCCACTACAATGCGGCCAACAACTACGAAATAATTGGTGCGGTTGAGCGGGCAAATGAGTTGTTTCGCGGGTACATCGACAAGACCGAGCGCGGTACCTACGAAGCGGATGACCAGGCCTGGCCGATTTACGAACGCATCGCACAAAACTATGCCAGTTCACTCGAGCTAGAAGAAGCGGTTCGATACTTTGAGTTGTTGTACCAGCGCTCGGCACAGGCCGAGAAGGCGTATGAGTTTGCACCGGCCGCCCTGTACAACGCTGGCTTCCTTCGCATTGGACTCGGCGACCATCGAGGCGCGGCCACGAACTTGGAGCGATACGCTGTACAAAACCGTGACCAGTTGGACTCAGAAGCTGCAATGTGGTCTGCATCAGACCAGTGGACGCTGGTCGGGCCTGCGGAGGCCCAGTCGTTTTACGAGCGCTACCTGGAAGGCTGGGGGACGTCGAATCCTGACCATGCCATCGCAGCCAAATACGAGCTTGCGAAATTTGCCGAGGCCAACGGTGACCGGCGTACGGAAGAAGCCTGGGCAGCGGTCATCGATATGTACAATGAGTTCGCCCCAGAGGGCAAGATTGGGCCTGTTGGTGTTCACTACGCAGCGGCAGCGGCCTACCGTCCAGTCGAAGCGGCATTTGAGGCCTTTAAGCTGTACGAGTTCTCAGACAATGACGACAAGAACGCTAGCCTCATTAACGAAATTAAGAAGCCAGCCCTGTACGCCATCGAGACGCAGTGCGTCGAACTGATCAAGGCATATCCTGACTTTGATTACTCATCGGCGGCGCTGTACACGCTGGGCGCATCCTACTTGACCTTCGCGAAGCTACTCTTTGAAGTCCCTGAGCCAGAAGGTCTCGACGATGAGATGCTCGATATGTACTTGGATGCCATCGATTCCCTTCGCATTCCAGTCGAAGACAAGGGTAAGGCCCGTTTGATTGCAGCTCTCGAGAAGGCGAAGGCTGAAAAGCGCTGGAGTGAATGGACTTCGAAGACAGTGGACTTCCTTGCAGCCAACTTCCCCAGCGAGTTCGCCAAAGAGTCCAGCGAGATTCGTGGCGCTGCTGACTCGACGCTTGTTCCCCTTGCTGGGCCGATTGCGCCGGTAGTCAAACAGGCTGCGTCCACCCAATCTGAAGCCACTCCTGCGGCGCAGCCTCAAGAGAACAAGGCACAACCTGGGGTGTGGCAATGAGGCAATCTTGGTTGGCATTGGTTGTTTTTGGAGTCGCATGTGGCGGTCAGCCCCCATCGCAGACTTCAGCGCCGGAGTCCGCGGCACAGAGCGTGGACGCCGCTCCTCAGGTATCGATTGAGGAGAGGATTGCCCGGAGTGCGGGCCTTTTGACGACCGGCAACGAAGCCGATTCGACCAAGGCCCTCGCGGAGTTTCAGCAGCTCTTGTTTGAGGCACCGGACAGGGCGGACATCCCATACAACATCGGTCTCGCTTATCACAAGCTAAACGATGGGCTGAATGCACGAAAATACTATCTACGAGCAACCGCAATTGACCCAGCCATGGGCTCGGCTTGGCTGAATTTAGGCGCGCTTTCCGAGCAGGGCGGTCAGTATCGCCGGGCCCTTCAACATTATCGGGCCGGCATTGAGAACGCGCCGGGTACGAGCGGGTTGGTGGTGGGAACCATCGGTGTGCTGCGCAGAATGGGTCGGCATGTGGATGCCATCCGAGAGGCCAAGATGGCCTTGTCTTCGGATGCAAACAACATTGATATCTACAATAATTTGGGCCTGGTTTACATCGACCAGGGCAAACCTGACTTGGCTCAATTCATCTATCAGAAAGCGCTGAATACCATTGATGGCGCTGACAACAACGCGACCATTCACGCCAATCTAGGTCGAGCGTATCTTGAAAAGAATCGCCCATACAATGCCAAACAAGAGCTGAAACGAGCCCTCGAGTTGGACCCCAATTTGGTCGCCGCTATGGTGTACACCGCCTACCTCGCCATGGACGATCGGGACTGGGCAGGCACCGCCGACATTCTTGAACGCGCGGTCAAGGTCGAGCCTGGCAATGCCGCACTCCACCTGAATTTGGGAATTGCCTACCGGGGGATGGGTCAGTACGATTCAGCTCAAACAGAGTATGAGGAGGCCTTGCGGCTGGACCCCGAAAACCCAAGTCCGTACATCAACATTGGACTCTTGCTCGGGCAGCACAAGAACGACTTTGACGGCGCGATTACCGCGATACAGCAATACCGGAGCCGTGGCGGTGAACATCGTGACCGTGCGGACGAGCTTTACACCTCGTTCCAGAAACGGAAAGCCACATTTGAAGCCGACGTTGCCCGGAAGTCTAAGCGCGCGGCCGATGCCCAGAAACGGGAAGAAGAGACCCGGCTTGCTGCTGAATATGAGGCCATGCAAGAAAAGTGGCGTGCAGAGCAAGAAGCGCAGAAACTGAAGGACGAAGAAGCGCAGACGAGGGCTGATGCCGCGGCCGCCGCCGCCCTGGCCATTCCCGTGCCGGCACCCGCTCCGGCACCCGCTTCCGCTCCGGCACCCGCTCCGGCTCCGGCTCC
>CAWVVG010000185.1:0-7078 GCA_963932775.1 uncultured bacterium | reverse complement strand
GCGTGGCCGAGTCCGGTGAGGAAGGTCAAGGCGATGGCCGCGGCAGTGAAAATTATAGACTCCTATTGGGGTGCCGTGGCCTAACCCTCGATACCCGTTGAGGCAGGCCCTAAATTTAGCGGAGATGGGGCGTTGGTTTCTTCGGGGGCGTGCCTTCGGGCGATTCTCAGTGCCGAACCACCTTCTGGCGTTGTCTCAGGCGTTCTTGGTGAAGGCATGGATGGCCTTGAGTAGGTCAGGCAGTTCAGCAAGGCCGCCGGGTCCTACATCCCCGCAAGCGAGCCGCTTTTCAATGGGCTCAACAAAGGTGTACCGTCCCATATCTTCGAGCCATTTGCGGTTGCGCTGGGTAGCAGGATGGAGCCACATCTCGGTATTCATGGCGGGCGCAAGCACGATTGGGATGCCCCGAGGGATGGCCATCAGTACTGTAGTTAGGGCATCTGAGCCGAGTCCGCAGGCGAGCTTTGCCATGGTGTTCGCGGTCAACGGGGCCACACAAACGACTTCAGCCCATTTGGCCCATTCGATGTGCGCCATGGCATCACCGAATGTGTCGGTCATGGTCGGGTGACCAGTCAGCCCTTCAAATGTTGCCTGCCCTACAAAACGGGAGGCATTGGTGGTCAGGACGACCCGCACACTGTGACCATTTTTTACCAATGCACTCGCGAGATCGGCCGCTTTGTATGCGGCGATACCACCGGTGATTCCCAACAGTACATTCATGTCATAGGTCCTTGATCCATGGGGTACCTTCAAATAGCGCGGTGTACAGATAAGTCTGATACAGCGCGGCTGCGTTGCCATTGTAGAAGATTGCGAAGTGGTCTTCCGATCCGTACTGGGCCAAGCCTCCCGTGACTGACTGCCCGCTCCAGCTTGAGCGGTTCTTCCGAATGGGCGTGGCATCGACCCCAGCTCCGCGCAAACGGTGAGCCAATGACATGTGGGATGGCGGATCTATCAATGGCAGGTGGCCCGATGTAGCGAGCGCCTCTGCGGTGTCGGGTGGGGTCTGAAGGTCGTGCATACCCTCGGTCATTAGTACGGACATGGGCGAAGTGTCCCAGAATGGTTTCCGAGCATTCCAGTATGGCGCGTAGTTGATGGGGTCGGTGACCTCCGCCAGTGTCTGGACGGCAGAGATGACCGGGTGGGATTCGACCAGTTGGTCATCGTCGCTGAACTCTAAAGTGTTGGCCAGAATAACCTGGATGTCGAAGTCACCGGCATCTCTACTCACGATTGTGGATGATAGACCGCCCCCGGCACCGGACAAGAACACGCCCTTGACGCGCTCGCCAAAGAACGGTGCAGCGATGGCACCGATAAGGCCGCCATGGGAATGACCCATGTAGGCGATGCGTTCGGGATTCGTGCTGGCGGTCGTGCCGTTGGGTAGGTCAAACTGGTGACTCTGTGTGCTCAAAGTCTCCGCCAGATAGATTAGGTCCAAGGCGCCTTGTCGGAAGCAGGCGCGTGCGCTCTCAGGGTTCAGGTAGTTGAATGACACCAGTGCAGGGTCGATACCAGTGCCCCTGTCACCGTGCAGCGGCAGGCTGATACCGAATGCAGCTATGCCAACCCGGGCGAGTACATGGGCGGGCAGAAGGTCGGACACTCCGGTGGCGAAACCACGGCTCTGCCCACCGGTTCCGTGTCCATAGATTACGACGGGCCAGCCCTGGTCTGGCATCTTTTTATCGACCGGGAGGGTGAGGGTGAAGTGAATCTGCTCCCAGTCCCCCAATAGGGGCATACCGTCGTCATCGAAGGCAAAGCCGCCCCCGGATGAGAAGTATGGCTTGGTGCCGTGCTGCCAGTTGGGCACCCACATTGTGCCTTCGTAGGCCTCAAATGTGTCGGTTGCCCGAAACCGACGCAATGCTTGGTCCAGCGCGGGAGTGCTGAGGTCATGGGTGATTCGTTCTTCGAATCGGGCCATTTCACCGACCGCATCCTGAGTGGTAAAGCGAAGTGCAAAGGCGACGTCATCGTCGGCAATGTGCACTTGCAGCAAAGTGTTGACTAGGTCTGGCAACAGATGGTCACCGGTGGTCTGGTCGTCGGGCTCCACAAAGTCTTTGGTGAGGACCAAGGCGTAGGTGGTTCGAGGACGGAGGGGAAAGCCCCATACGGGCTGGACTGAGAGAAGGTTTTCCCGGTACCAGTTCGTGGAGGCCTCCTGGAATCGCATGGTCACAGGGGTGAGCTGCCCCCGTTCGGGGCTGTTGGGGTCGATGTCGATGAGCAACACAGGGCTGTCTTTTTTGGCAGTCTCTGCGGGGCTAGGAAGCCAGTGCGGTCGCCTGTCGAGTGGAATGTAGATGGCAGCATTTGTCCCGAAGCCATCCAGTTGCTCGATTTGAGTCAGGTACCGTTCGATGAGGTCGATTTCTTCTCTCTGGGGAAAGCCTGCCATGTCCGGGTGCCCGTCGAGTGTTCGCTCATCGTCTGGCCAGGGCCTGTCGAAGAAGTGTTCACCGCTGGTCGAGACCACAGGCAGTGACCTGTCTTGGGTGCACCCCGAAGTGAACAGCACGGCTGTACAGAGCAGCACGGTGGTGGAGCGAAACATTCCCATCGAACAGACGGTATCGCAAGAAACGGTGATGGGCTGCCCCGAGTACCGTGATTCCATCAAAGCCGGCCAGCGCAAAGGAGAGGAACAGGGTAAACCCGGGGCCCAAGAAGCCTTGCCCCTTACCGGGACAACTTCTTATTCTCGATAGATGGGACCACCATGACATCGACCACAGCAAGCTTGCGACCCGATGGATTTCGTGATGAATGCGGCGTAGTGGGTGTATTTGGTGACACCGAGGCCGCCAATTTGACCTACCTGGGGCTGCACGCCCTTCAGCATCGTGGTCAAGAAGGTGCAGGCATTGCAGCCAGCGATGGCAAGCTCATTCGGGCTTATCGAGGCCGCGGCTTGGTGGGTGAAGTGTTTGGTGGCGAGGAGCTCTCAAGCTTGCTTGGCCACGTCGCCATCGGGCACGTGCGGTACTCCACGGCCGGCGAAGGTTCACTGCGAAATGTGCAGCCCTTTGTGGTGCGGTATCGGGACGGCCAGCTCGGTGTGGCCCACAATGGAAATCTAGTCAACGCCCAGATTCTACGAGAAGAACTCGAGGATCGCGGTAGTATTTTCGCTACGTCATCGGACACGGAAGTAATTCTTCACCTGGTCGCAGGATCGGAGCAGGGGACCTTTATCAATCGTCTGGTTGACGGGCTGATGCGGGTTGAGGGCGCTTACTCTCTTGTCTTGATGACCGAAGATACAATGGTCGCGGTCCGTGACCCATGGGGCTTCCGGCCATTGGTCTTGGGCAAGCGTGGCAATGCATGGGTCATCGCGAGTGAGACCTGCGCGCTTGGGCTCATCGGTGCCGAGTATATTCGTGAGGTCGAACCCGGTGAGATGCTCATCGTCGATCGAGACGGAGTGCAGAGCCTGTTTCCGTTTCCTCGGCGACCACGAAGGGCGTGTGTGTTCGAACACATCTACTTCGCTCGGCCGGATTCCATAGTTTTTGGTCGGTCAGTGTACGACTCTCGTATTGAGTTGGGTCGATTGCTGGCGGATGAAAACCCGGTGGAGGCCGATGTGGTCATCCCTGTTCCGGACTCGGGCGTGCCCGGTGCTCTGGGGTACAGCCAATACTCTGGAATTCCCTATGCCCTGGGGCTGATTCGCTCACACTATGTCGGCCGAACCTTCATTGAGCCTTCTCAGCAGATTCGTGACTTTGGCGTGAAGCTCAAGCTCTCACCGGTGAAGAGTGTCATCAATGGGAAGCGAGTGGTGGTCGTCGACGATTCATTGGTGAGGGGAACAACCCTGCGCAAAGTGGTTCGAATGCTCCGTGAGAGTGGGGCAGCAGAGGTGCACCTCCGGATTACGGCTCCTCCTACGATTGGCAGTTGCTATTACGGAGTCGATACTCCGACCCGGGACGAACTGATCGCTACCCGAATGGGGGTGCCAGAAATCGGAGAATTTCTCGGTGCCGATTCCCTGACCTATCTCTCGATCAATGCCTTGCGCCGTGCTGAAGGAAAGGACCAAGGCCGGTTCTGTGAAGGCTGTTTTACAGGCGAGTATCCAGTTGATCCACACCCCGAACGGTTGCGTCGTCAGATGCCATTGTTTGTGGAAGGTGAGAAATCATCCGAAGGGTAGTGGCCTAGCTACTCTGAATGGATACTTGAACCGTCGGATGCTGGTACAATCGCCGGCAAACACTGAGAGAGGTACATGGGCCACGTAATTGGCATCGATCTGGGGACCACAAACACTGCGGTAGCGGTCTTGGTGGACGGTCGCCCGAAAATGCTGGAAGACGAGCATGGATACAAGGTTGTCCCATCTGTGGTCTGGGTTGGAGACAATGGTGAGGTCAAGGTTGGGCAGCAGTGCAAGAGTCTGCTCGTCACGGATCCTCCTCGGACCGCCTTTGCCGTCAAGCGGTTGCTCGGACGCCGCTTTTCATCGGCGGAGGTGACCGATGCTCGCCCTCGCATGGGGTACGCCATCGGTGAAGCCGAAGACGGTACATGCTTGGTTGAGCTCAACTCCGGCACACTGTCGCCAGCGGAAGTCAGTGCTCATGTATTGAGGACGGCCAAGAAGATGGCCGAGCGCGCGCTCGGTGGTCCCGTAGACCAGGCAGTGATCACGGTTCCTGCGTATTTTAACCATGCTCAGCGAGCCGCTACGATGGAGGCCGCATCGCTGGCTGGCCTGACCTGTGAGCGGTTGCTGAACGAGCCGACTGCTGCGGCGCTGGCCTATGGGTTTCGAAAAGAGATCGACCGGACGCTGCTTATCTTTGACCTCGGTGGAGGTACTTTTGATGTCAGCGTCCTTCGCTTGTCCAGCGGTGTGTATGAGATTCTGTCTACCCTCGGAGACACTTATCTGGGTGGAGAGGACTTCGATCACCGCATCGTGGACTGGATCGCTGAACGTGTTCTTGCCGCGCAGGGCGTGGACTTGCGAGAGGACCGGTCTACCCATCAGCGCTTGAAGGAGGCCGCGGAGCGCGCCAAGTGCGAACTGTCCTTCACCGATCAGGTACAGGTACATATTCCACATGTGGGGAATGGACTGACCGTCGATGAGACCATGGATCGAGCGACCTTGGTCTCTTTGGTTCAGGACTTTGTCGACCGTTCCTTGCAGGTCAGTCTTGATGCGGTTCGAGATGCCGGCATTGATGTTGGTGACGTAGACGAAGTCATCCTGGTTGGGGGACAGACCCGGATGCCCGCAATTCGGGATGCCATCACCCAGGCCTTTGGGCGAGAGCCGAGTCGAAGTGTACATCCGGAAGAAGTGGTCGCTATGGGTGCAGCAGTGCACGCCGCGAGCTTTGGCAGCGATGCGGAATTGCCTCCAGCGATCCTTATTGATGTGACGCCTTTTGACCTTGGTATCGATGTGGCGGGCGATATGTTTCAGTCCATCATCGGACGAAACAGCACGATTCCCACATCGGACTCCCGTATTTTTGCTACGGCCAAGGCCAATCAGTCAACGGTCAAGATTACCGTGCGACAAGGCTCATCTCGTCTGGCGAGTGAGAATGAATTCCTTGGTGAGTTCGCGATGAGTGGTTTGACTCCTGCGCCGCGTATGGAGACAAAGGTGGAGGTCACATTCCAGATTGACACCAACGGGATGCTGCGGGTGTCAGCCATGGAGCCCGCCACTGGGAAACAGACCGAGATCACGGTTCGAAATTATGCTGAGGTGGCCCAATCCGAGGGCGCAGTCTCACCGAATGTTGAGCGAGCTGCCGGTGCTGAGGCGCCACTCCAGCCGGGTGACGGAAAGGCCGAAGATGCCCCGCAAGCTCCGACCGGAGCTGGGCGAAGATTTAAGCGGAAGGCCAAGGCCAAGGTGGTCCACGAGAAGAAAGGTGGTGGTCTCCTCGGTGCACTGTTCGGTCGGAAAAAGCGGTCCATTATCAAGTCGGCCACGCCTCAGGCAGAAACATCTGAGGACTCGATCATTGAACAGGTGGCCGCCGAGCGTGAGAAATCACAGATCGTCAACGAGGCTTCCCCACCGGCCGAGCCTGCGCCGGCTGAGCCCACGCCCGTCGACCTCGAGCCGATGGATCTCACGCCCGTCGACCTCGAGCCTGTCGAACTTGAGCCTGTGGACCTCGAGCCTGTGGATGTCACACCTGTGGACGTCACGCCTGTAGACCTCACGCCGATGGACCTCACGCCGATCGAGCCCATGCCGGACGAGGCCAGCCCGATCCAGCCCGAACCGGCCCTGCCATCCGATGACCTTGGCCCACCTGACCTCATCCATCTTCCGGACATCGACCCCGCCTCATTGCAAGATCTTGAGGCGGATATGGATGAGCCCATTCCCATCGACTTGCCACTCCTGGATGCCGGTGCAATTGCTGACGTAGTCGACGACATGCCAGAGCCCATCGCACCGATGGACACGGATGAGTCGGACAACTCGGCGGCTTCTCTAAAGGTTTCGGCGGATCCATTGCAGCAGCCCGCCTCAGCGCCGGAGTCTGAGGCGTCCTCGGAAATTGACCAGGAACGGATGCGTGAAGCCATGATGGCGCGGCTATCACAGCCCATCTCGGCGGAGCCTGCACCTGCACCGGAGCCCATACCGGAGCCGGCCGTAGTCCGGAAGCCGGCCCGGCTTAAGCTGAGCTACAAGAATCCAAGAGCAATGGTGCGAGAATATTCCGAGAACCTCACCAAAGGTGGCTGCTTTATCAAGACGTCGAAGCCGCTCGCGGTTGGGCGGACTGTCCTGATTGAAGTTCGAGTGCCGGAAATTGCTGAGGACCCGATATCGATACCCGGAGAGGTCACGTGGTCCAGTCGCGACCTGGAAACCTTGGGTCCCGACCAAAAGGCAGGCATGGGGATCGAGTACCACCTAGAGCCCAACGACGTTGAGCTTATCGAGGCACGACTAAAAACCTTGGCCTGAGGCAATAAGCTCAGCCGCCTAGTCCACCGTCTACGACCCACTGTTGCCCGGTCACATAAGATGCATCGTCGGATGCCAGGAAACGGA
>CAWVVG010000184.1:0-7086 GCA_963932775.1 uncultured bacterium | reverse complement strand
ATCCATTGACCGTTGGCGGCGGTGCGGCAGGAGGGCTTGGATTTGCCTTGGCAGCGATTGGCGGAACCATCACTGGGGGTGCCCAACAGTTCGCGAAACTGACCGGTCTCGCAAAGCGCATCGAACATGCGGATGTCATCATTATCGGTGAAGGCCGCCTCGATGCCACCAGCTACCAGGGCAAGGTCGCGGGTACAGTGCTCGAGATGGCACACAAAGCCGGCCGGCCTGTCGTGGCATTGGTTGGCCAGGCCGACCATGTTCCGGCACCCCCAGCTGGGCCCAGCGAGGTCATCGAAATCAATGGCGTGGAAGCCCGACACATTCAGGCCGCTGCGTCTAAGCTCGCCGTCCTCTTGAGCTAAACCCTCAGCGGCTCCACAGCCGGTTGCCCGATGACTCGGTCCAGTCCGTCGTCATCAAATCGGGGAGTCCGTCGCCATCCACATCGGCCCATTCGATGGCCTCCACGACGATGTCATCTTTTGCCGATGTCCACAATGGGTCCGTGGCCAGCCTGCCCCCAACATTTTCGACCAACTGAACTGCCGCCCACCAGCCCCCATAGGCAAGGTCCAGGTCACCATCGAGATCGTAATCTTCAAACTCTACGGCACTCGCATAGGGCTGAGCCACCTCCCAACACAAACTGAGGTCGGGGCCACACCAGACCCGTACAGCACCAGCGCCCCCAAGTTGATCATTGTCGGAGACGGCGAGGTCCAGATACCCATCGCCATTGACGTCTCCCACATCCAGAGTGTTGCCTTCGAAGGGCCCGTCCTCGGGAGCCGCCGACCACCACGGATATGCGGACAAAATGCCGCCTTCATTGCGGTAGATCCTGTGCCCCCTGCCCTGTTCTGCGAACGCCAAGTCTAGCTGACCATCCCCATCCATATCGGCCCAAGAAACGTCGAAGCTGTGGCCCACCTCTGCGCTCATCCACGCAGCATCTTCCCCAAACTGACCCGTTCCATCGTTTAGAAACATGCGGGCGTAGTCGGGGTCATTTCGGTACGCCTCTCCAACCGCCACCCCCAAGTCTAGGTCGCCATCTCCATCCACATCTCCCAGGTCCAGCGAAAAGCTGAAGAACCCATCCACAGACCATGAGGGTCTCGACTCGAGTACTCCGTCCCGATTGAGGTAGACCTCCAAGCCCCCGGGCTCATCAAAGCGAGCGTCGCCCAGAAACCGGGAGACCGCGACATCTGGAAAACCATCCCCGTTCACATCACCGATGCTTAAGTGCCCGTAGTAAGCAGTCTCCGCACTCCGCCAGGAAGGCTCCTCACTCAGTGTGCCATCCAGGTTCTCAAACACCACCAAGTGCCCTGGGTCCATGTCGTTACCATGGGAAACTACGAGGTCCTCATCTCCATCCCGGTCGATGTCTGCGAATCCTCCACCGGTGCCGTAGCCCCGATGGGTTGAGACCCACACCGCCTCCTCGCCGACCGGACGCACCGGTTCGGGCTCTATGGTCGCACCTGTGTCCAGCGACGGGCTGAAGCCGGAGTCGATGGCATCGAACGCCCCAATTTTGTCCGTACACGAAAACCAAAACAGCAACCACATGTCTCGCAGGATACTCCCGATTTATGCATGTCACCCACAATACCCAGTACGAACGGCACACCACACTGTGGTCACTGGTCGAGACGAACACCCACAATAGCGACCTGGCACATGACACTCTTCACGTGGGTCGGGTCTACCGTTGGGCGATGCGGTTGGCATCGGAGGCCAATGCAGACCCAGACCTGACGGGTGCTGCAGCCTTGGTACACGACCTGGTGAACATCCCCAAGGAACACAGGGATCGCCCACTGGGCTCGGAGCGTTCTGCGGAAGCCTCCCGAGGACTCCTGCGGGCATCCGGGTACACCGATGACGAGGTGGCCCTGATTGTCGAGGCCGTGCGCACCTGCAGTTGGTCTCGGGGCCTCGCACCCACCGGTGCCATCGGAAAGGTACTTCAAGATGCAGACCGACTCGATGCCATCGGCGCTGTAGGCATCGCCCGCACTTTTGCCTGCGCCCAGGCCATGGCCAGCCGCGGCCAAGACTCCCGCTTTTACGATCCCACTGATCCCATGGCAGAAACAGACAGAAGACTGGACGACAGCCGCCAGCCATTGGACCACTTTTTCGCCAAGCTGCTGAAGTTATCCGCCACCATGCACACCGAGACGGCCCGACGAGAGGGCGCCAAGCGCCACCAGCGAATGGAAGCTTTCCTCGCAGACCTACTCAGCGAGATCTCTTAGTCGGCATTTGCGAGCTGCCACGCCAACCCGGCGATGGCGGCTGTGGACTCTGCAAGAGCCCTGGGATCCACCTTGTCGAGGGTGTCTGCCGCTGTGTGGTGGACATCGAAATAGTGGGTGTCATCGGGTCGAAAGCCGATGCGCAGCACCCCTTGCTCTCCGAGGGGTTTGATGTCCGAACCGCCCCCACCTACCCCGACTGGCATTCCGAGTGGTGCAGCCGCTTTTCTGAGCCAAGTCATCTGCTTATCTGTGCCCTGGGCCGTCCAGAAGCGTGGTGGTCCGCCACCGAGATCACTCTCCACGGCTGCGACGTGGCGCTCACGAAAGCGCGGGGGATGGGAGGCAGCGTAGGCCCGCCCGCCCGCCAACCCATTCTCCTCATTGGTAAACAACACGACCCGTATCGTACGCTTGGGTGAGACACCCAGCGACCGAATCACCTTCAGTGCCTCGATGACCTCCACCACACCGGCGCCATCGTCGTGAGCGCCCTGACCCACGTCCCAGGAGTCCAGGTGTGCGCCAATCAGCACGACTTCTCGGGGCTTCTTGGCCCCGCGAATCTCACCCACAACGTTGTGGCTGGCTGCATCGTCGTGGGTCACCCCGCTGGTCTCGATCCTGACCCGAACCGGTGTCCCTGCGGAAATGAGTCGAGCCATCGATGCCGAGTCCTCAGTGGTCACTGCCACTGCCGGAATCTTCGGTACGCCCTCCTTATAGACGGTGGCTCCGGTGTGGGGGGTACTCAAGGAACGGGTGGTCATACTTCGAACCATCACTGCCACAGCACCATGGGCTGCGGCCGTTGACGGTCCGTGCACACGAACCGAAACCGCACCCCCATACTCATGAACCGTAGGAATGGACTCACCCATTGGGGAGTCAAACAGAACGATTTTCCCCTTCACAGCAGCATCTACTTCTTCCAGTCCACCCAACACGACCACGTCGCCCTCGACGACCCCAGCCACGGTTCCGCCCAGGCCTAGGACGTTGAGTTGCTGGATGCGAGGAGAGAGCATCTGCGCCGACTCATGCCCACGCACCCAATGGGGAACCATCACAGGCTCTGTCCAGACCTTGTCTGCGCCCGCTTCGTTAAGCTGCACTACCGACCACTCCACCGCAGCCTCCAGCGCCTTGGAACCCGCCAGCCGCGCGCCAATGTTGTCACACAGGTCTGCAAGGCGATCGAACCCACCCTGACCGTCTCGCGCAGTGCTTAAAATGTCAGCCAAGGGCCCTGGGGCAACATCCTTGCTCTCAACCAAGCGGCCATCGAGCAAAGCCAAATCAAAGTCTCCACCGGCAACAGCCGAGGTCGACCCCACCACCAAAAGAGAAAAAAGCAATCCGTTCATGTGCACCTCTGAGCACGAGTCATAACCAAGATGGCGGCAAACCAAGCGCCAATTCACCATCGTTTCCGCTATTCTCTGCTCACCATGTTTGCCCCACTACTGTTTGCCCTGACGGCCGCGGCCTCCCCCATGCACACCGGCATTCCGGTGTTTGGAGTCAGTGGTGTCGACGTCCCGTCCTTTCAGGGCTCAACGACGGGTTGGACCGCTATGGTGGAGGGAGGCTTCGTCGCTGTGTTCGTGGGGCGAGATGAGACCGAAGCCCAGTTCTGGGTCGACCAGAAGACTGAATACCTCAAAGCTTACAGCCCCCAAGCCCACCCCACTTTCAAAGAGGAAAATCAGGTCGATTTGGCGCTGGGTGATGGCGTGGGCCTGCTGATCTTCCGAGACAAGAATGTAGCTGTGATGTGTAGAAATCGAGCCAATGCGGAGACTTGGGCCACACGGCTCCACAGTGCAATCGTCGACATTCCCGCTCCGTGGCCCCAGGCTCCCAGCCTCAAGTCGGACCCCAAGGGATGGTTTGCCCAAGCGCCAGACTCAACGGTACATCTCGCTTTTCAAGGCGGCCAGACCGACGCCAAACCAGGCCTCAGATTCACCACTCCACCCACCCGACTGGTCGCTTGGGATAGTTGGGGCCGGGCCGCAGCCACTGACATCCCTCCTCGGTAGACTACTCGCCGGCGACCACTGTTCCATGACCACTGGTCACGGTGTTGCCCGCTTGTTCACCATCCCAGGCCGTACACTCCACATAAACATTGTCGCCCGCATCGATGAGGCTCTGGGATAGCACGGCCCCAGTGGAGACTGGCACGGCATTCACGTACCACTGGAAGACGTAGCCCTCCGGGTCATGGTCTTCATCAATAAAGCCCTGACTCTCCACCGCGAGCGGCAGATCTTCGGCGGGTTCATTGTCCTCGAGTGAGCAACCGATCACATGAGGCACTGTGTTGAGCACAGTCACAGAGCTACTGCGGTGGGGCTCTCCGGCGCCCACTCCATCATCCGCATACACCCAGCATGAAATTTCATCGCCCTTGTCAAAGTCTGTGCCAAACAAGGACCCGCGCACATCGAGCTCGCTGCCGTTCACCGCCCAAGTCTGAAGCTGCTGAATGATGTCGTTATCCAGGTCGAGAGGTTCGCCATACTCGCAGGTCACTTCGGACTTCTCTTGAATATCGTCTGGTAAAATCGTGATGAACTCTACGGTCGGCAAGCTGTTGTGGATGTCGATGCTCTCCGCCGCCTGACCGCCTTCCAACACTCCGTCGAAGGCCGTTACCAAGACCGACCAGCGCTCACCCCGGGCCGTAAACATGCTCTCCAAGGTCTTGGACTCGACACCCTCAAGAAGGACACCATCCACAGACCATTCGATGATGTATTCGACGGGCTCTCCCTCCGGGTCCACCGATTCATCGATCAAATCGACCGTCAGGTCATCCGCGCTCGTTGGGGTGGGTGGAAGAAGCTGGATGGCTATGGGACCCGGAGGGGCATTGCCCAGCCGCACTTCCTCAGTGTCCTTGGGCGCACATCCAAACACCAATGCCAACATCCAAAACTTCTTCATGGTCATCCTCGCTCAAAGACCTGTTCCAGAACCGCGATCATCTGGGCGGCATCCGCTGTACCCGCCTGCTCCCGAATCGAATGCATGCTCAGCATGGGCATGCCCACATCCACAGTAGAGATGCCCAGGCTGGCCGCCATCATCGGCCCCACAGTCGAGCCACAGGCAAGGTCCGTTCGGTTCACAAACTCCTGGCAGTTGACTCCGGCTGCAGTACAGGCGGCACGAAACTTCGCCATACTATCCGCCTCGGATGCATACCGGTGCTCCACATGACTCTTGAGTACCGGCCCGCCACCGAGCACCGGCTTGTGTTTGGGCTCGTGCTTGTCGGCGTAGTTGGGGTGAACCCCGTGGGCCATATCCGCAGAGACCATCCAGCTGTTCGCACCGGTCCGTACTCGGCCCCCGGGCGCCTGCTTGGCATGGTCCCGAATCAGACGGTCCACTGCATCGCCTAGCATGGGGCCGCGGGCACCCCGAAGGGTCTGACTCCCGACTTCTTCGTGGTCAAAAAGGGCCATAATTTGGGTGTGGGAGGCACACTTCGACCCAAGAAATGCCGCCAAGATGGTGTAGCAAGATGCCAGATTGTCGAGCCTTGGTGCAAAGATGAACTCATTGTTCAGCCCGCCAAGGCAAGGACGCTGGGTGTCATGAAAGCCAAGCTCCCATCCCATTACCTTCTCGCCGCCCAGTTGTTCGCTGAGCCAAGTCGAAAACGCTGGCCCATCTCCGAGCCCAACGATCGGTGCCAAATGCTTCTGCTTGTCGAGCTTCGCACCATCCCTGTTCACATTCCGATTGAGGTGTATGGCCAGGTTTGACACCCGTGCCAGAGGACTGTCTGTCCGGAACAACCGAGGCTCAGGCCCCGACTCGCCTTCAACCACGACCCGCCCCGACAATCCCAGGTCCCGGTCGGTCCAGGTGTGGAGCAAGACACCGCCGTACACCTCCACACCAATCTGTTGATAGCCCTCCCGCCTCACATCGGGCGCTGGCTTGACCCGAAGATTCGGGGAATCGGTGTGGGCAGCGGCCACCCGGATTCCTGCGGTCACAGGAGATTCGGTTCCAGCACGCCAAGCAATGATCGAGCCACCCCGCACCACAAAGCCCTGACTCGAGGGTGCTATCTCGGACGGTGCATCGGCCTCAAAGACCTCCTCAAATCCGGCAGCTATCAGCTGGGCTTTGGTCTCAGCTACCGCGTGAAAAGGTGAAGGTGAAGCCCAAATATAATCAACCATGGCCTGGGCATGGGCAATCGCCCCTTCGTTCAAACTAGACATTGGACTCCCTCTGAGAATGGGCGCAACCGAACGGACGTGGCCTCGCTTAAATCGTACATATCGGCGACCTCGTCTTCGTCCACTGAACGGATCAAATCCGGGTCAAAATCTCCGGACATTCGAGCCACCTGCACAAACAATGCCTTGGGCAGATGCATCTTCATGACCCTTCGGTTCGCCGCCGCGGCAATGGTGTCAATGATCTCGTTGAAGGACATCGCCTGAGACCCTCCTGCATCGAATGCCCGACCTGGCAGAGGACGATCAAGGAATGCGAGCATTGCATCAGCGAAGTCAAAAACATGGATGGGCTGACGCCGGTAACGGCCGTTTCCAATGACTGGAACCAAGCGTGAATGCTGAACCCATTCTGCTAGGGTGTGAAAACTCTCTTTGTGACGCGGATGGTGATTCAGCAACCGGGGCCCATACGGTGCACTCGGCCGTACCGTGACCCAATCCAGCCCGCTCTCTGCAAGCCTGCGTTCGTCTTCTCGACGGCTCTCCCGGTACGGACTGGGGCTCTCCCAGTGCAGTACAGTACTCGACGCATAGATCACCGG
>CAWVVG010000183.1:0-7098 GCA_963932775.1 uncultured bacterium | reverse complement strand
GGATGCCGTTGACATTCAAGGTGGTGAGTACCCAGCTCATTCTTCCAGCCCCACGCTTGAGACTGGAACATAGCCTCCGATGGAACCGGTCTCGGTGGATGTGGTGACTCGTATGGCCGTGCCTTCTACATCGATGGATTGGCCTGCCAGCAGGCGCTCGAGGGGTTCACCATCCACCGTCACATCCAGGCTTCCGCTGGAGCAGGCGACTCGGTACAGCCGAGGCCTCAATCCAGCGTAAATGGTTTGCCATGTCGAGTCGGCACCGGCTCCCGCTGCCACGCGAATCCACCCGGTAGTTTCCAGTCCAGGAATGTTGATCGAGGGCCCACGGTCACCGAGGTTGCGGAGGACTTTCACCTTTGTGTGGAGAGGCTTTCTGGGGCCCGAATTGTCGGATGGCCCATCCTCTGCCTCATCGTCCTTCATCTCATCGTCCTTTCGGTCGGCGAGGCGAAGCTTGGGCTTCTCGCCGCTGGTCGGCGGCGCATCCATTGAGCGGCCACCTGTTACCACCTCGACCACCGGTGGTTCATTCTCGGGGGTCGGGAAGCCTTCGCCGATTATCTGTACGTCGAGACCGATGCCGGAGTCCAGTGACTCAATTGCTTGACGCACACCTTCAGCCAACGCATCGCGCGTCGAGGGGTCGGACACTTCGGCATCATCGAGTGCCTCAAGCACTTGGTCGATCACGCTCGTCCAGCGATCATCATCGGACATGGAACCTCCTAGAGTCGGCTCTTTATCCCGAATCAGGCAGCACTGCGTGGACCAGCCAGGCATTACCGCGTGCGCGTCTGGCCAGTAAGACGGACAAAACCACCAGCTCCACAGTGAAGCCAAGCCATGCCCCAGGTGCACCGAGTCCCAGCCCGAAGATGAACCAGTACGCAAAAGGAACCTTGATGAACCAAGCGCCGAGCAGCGACACTCCCATGACCCAGCGGGTATCGCCCGCACCATTTAGGCCCCCCGACACCGCCATGACGATGGCATCGAAGACCTGAAAGGCCGCAGCGATCAGCAGGATGCTCACCGCGATCTCGGTGACGTGGGGCTCGGCATCAAAGGCGCTGAGCAGCGTCGATGGGCCCAGCCAGAAGATGAGTCCCCAGGACATCATGATCCCCACGGCCAGCTTGGTAGCAGACCAAATGACTGGGCGCGCGAGGTCGCGTCGCTTTGCACCAATAAATTGCCCTACCAAGACTCCAGCAGCTTCGCCGATCGCATGTCCAGGCAAGAAGCTGATCGAACAGATTCGGACGACGATGATGTGGGCTGCCAAGGAGACGGGACCCACAAAGGTGATCATCGATGTGAAGGCCACGAAGCTTCCCATTTCGAGCATGTAGCGGACCCCGATCGGTGCTCCGACATTCCACAAAGGCTTCAGTAGAGTGGTGTCGGCCGCGCGACGGACATCCCGAATATGGGGAAAAATTGAACGGCACAGGTACACCACTTGGGCGAACAGGGCGATGATGGTCGCAGTCGCGGCTCCTTCAATCCCCAGTTTTGGCAACCCGGCAAGTCCGAAGATGAGCAATGGGTCCAGTACAACATTGAGGCTGTTTCCAAACAGGGCGGCCCGCATGGGAGTCTTGGTGTCGCCTCGGCCTTGGAACCACGCAGAAATCGCCAGGTTTGTGAGAACGAGGGGGGCACCCAGAACACGGATGCTAAAGAACTGGTCTGCGAGTTCGGCGATTGTGTCGGTTGCGCCCAGCAGCGAGAACAGAGAGGGCGGCAGCAAGCTCATGGTCGCCATCGCCGCACCGATGGGCAGGGCGAGCCAGAGGCCTTGCCAAGATATCCGAGCAGCTACGGTGTGCTTTGCGGCACCAGTCGCCTGTGCGACGAGCACACGAATGCCGCCCATGAGCCCTGCGCCAAAACTTTGGGAGAAGAACACCAGGATACTCGCTATCCCCACTGCGGCCAGTGGTTCAGTACCCAGTCGGGACACGAAAACCGTATCGACCACGCTCATGAGGGTGTAGGAGAGCATCGACACCATGATGGGCCAAGCCAGGTCAAAGACTGACCGCACGGACGTCTCCTTCTTATCGGCTTCGGTCACGCTTGCTCCCCCCCCTTTGGTGCCACACAGTGTGGTCGGGTGGGTTGGATGTCAATCTGTAAGTGGACGCTCGTGTCGCGCAGCCAGGTAAGCATCGAGATCTTTCGCGCCTTCTTCCTCGAGTCCTAGCTCCAGGCGAAGCAGCCCACGGTCCCGACGAAGGTCCAACGCATCGGGTGTAAGGATGAGCAAACGCTCGACACAGCGAAGGGCTGCACTGAGGTCATTGCGCCTCATGTGTGAAGCCTTCAGATTATTATTCACTCGCACAAGGATTTGTCGGTGGTTGACGGGCTTTAGCCACCAACTGAGCGGTGGAAGCCGTCCGTCTGACTTCTCGTGGATGCGCCTAAACCAGGTATCCATGTGGGCATGGCGGAGGATCTGACCCTTGTTGAAGGGGTCCAAAAAGAAGCGGGGTGTCGACTCTGCTGGCGAGACCACAAAATGGGTCGGGAAGCTGATGCCTCGTATGGAGAGCCCCTTGCGGCGGGCGACCTCCATGTACAGGATGCTCAAGCTGATCGGCAGGCCCTTTTTGGTAGTGAGCAGGGTGTCGAGCAGAGAATGTTCAGGGTCATCGTAGTTGTCTCTCGCGCCGCTGAAGCCGAGGGTCTCAAACAAGTGGTGGTTGATGCGGGCGACCGCTTCGATGTCATCGATGTCATCAGGAAGAAAGATTCCGGCCGCAATCTCGTCCAGGGTGGAGATGAGGCCATCGATCTTGGCTTCCCCACGTTCCTCGGCACAGAGCCAGGCGAAGGCTTGGTCCAGGGGGAGGTCATCACCATAGGCCGCGGCCAACGAAACGAACTCGGTCCGAGCGGCACAAGCCGTCTGGTCGAGAGCGGAGTCTGGGGGGAAGGGTGCAAGCATGATGGTTCTCACCTTAGACTTAGCCAAGCCACCCGTTTTGTGCACGCGGTGGAGAGGAGTTGGCAATGGATTGGACCCCCTATAATGGCAAGACATATCTCGATTTTACCTTGGTCGAAGAGTGGTGTAGGAAGTTGGTCGAGGCCCACCCGGGTTGGTTCGGTATCGAGGAAATCGGTACCAGCCGGCACGGGCGCAGCATCTTTTTGCTTACGGTTGGAGATCGGTCGGGTGCGCTGGATGAGCGGCCTGCATTCTGGTTGGATGGGGGCACTCACTCTGCGGAATGGACAGGTGTCATGGCCGTGCTGCACACATTGTCTCGGTGGGCCGAGCGGCTGACCAGTGGCGATGAGTCCATGATCGACCAGTTTCGCCGACGCACCGCTTATGTGGTCCCATGCATCAGTCCTGATGGGTTTCAAGCACTGTGTGATGGGGCTCCATTTTTGCGGTCCACCTTGCGTCCACCGTTGGAGGGCACCCATCCCATAGGTTTGCGTCCGTGTGACCTGACCGGCGATGGTGCCGTTCGTTGGATGCGCTGGCGGCATCCCTGTGGTCCTTGGGTGCGGGATCCAGAATCACCCATGTGGATGCGGCACCGTACCCTCGATGATGATCCGTCAGAGGCCTTCTTTTTCTGCAGTGAGGGCTCATTTATCCACTGGGATGGTGTGGCTTGGGCGGATGCTCCACGGGAATTTGGTCTGGACCTCAATCGAAATTTCCCGGGAAACTGGGAGCCGTTCAGTATGTTTGGGATGGATGGCGGTGGATTTCCATTGAGCGAGCCGGAGAGTCGGGCAGTGGTAGATGCCGTCGCCGCGCGGCCCAACATTGCCGCGGCTCTTACCAATCACACTTATACGGGTTGTATTCTGACCCAGCCGTATCGGGACCCTTCGCCCATCTCTACGGCGGACATTGATTTATTCGAGTCCCTCGCAACCATGGCAGTCGAAGGCACAGGGTATCGGGTCATCAAGACTCATCCAGACTTCGTGTACGACCCCAAGCAGGTCATCGTTGGGGTGTGGGGTGACACCCTGGCCACCACATTTGGGATTCCTGGCTACACCCTCGAATTGTGGAATCCGTATGCATTTGCAGGCGTAACGATCGACAAACCAGCCGAGTTCTTTCGGAAGCCCGATCCGAAGCTCATCAAGCAACTGATTGAGGCCTTCGCAGAGGACCCATCGAACGTCTGTGATTGGAAAGAATTTGAGCATCCACAGCTGGGCCAGGTTGAGGTGGGTGGTCTCAATTATATGCGCACGGTCCGAAACCCGCCGGAGGCCTTGTTGCCCGCAGAGGTGGAGCGCGGCGCTGTGGTCGCCGACCGGATGTTGGCTTCTACGCCGGAACTTCAGGTCAGCCTGCAGATTCGGAATGAGGGTGAGATTACGGTGGTCGATGCGGTGGTAGAGAACCTTGGCTTCTTGCCCACAGCCGCCTCAGCCCATGCGGAGAGTCTCGGGCTCGTTGCCCCCATTCGGCTCGACTTCAGCGCCGGCAAAGGGGTTCAGTTGATGGATGGTGACGCGACCCAGACCCTGGGTCAGCTGGACGGTTGGGGCAGTCTACAAGTGGGTTCGTCTCGGCATGCGCTCTACCCGGGACTGGGCTCTCCTGGACCCCGTGCCCGTGCAAGGTGGGTGGTCACCGGCCACGGTGAACTGACGGTGCGCTGGGCGGCTGCTCGGGCGGGTCATGGCTCTGTCTCCGGAGAAGTGTAGCCTCCGGGCTCAGTTCACTTGCTCCGGCATCCTTGCGACGATGAGTTGCTCCAAACGGGCAGCGTCCACTTGAAAGGCAACGTTGCAGAAGTGGCAGATGACCTCGGCTTGCCCGTCCTCCTCGAGCATGGAGGTCAATTCTTCTACGGGCAGCGAAGCGAGGATGGCCTCCACACGCTCTTGGCCGCAGGAACAGCGCCAAGTCACGGGCTGTTCTTTGAGGATATTAACGGAGAATCCCAGAAGCATTTTTTTCTGGATGGCTTGCATGGTTTCCGCAAGAGGCATGCTGCGAACCGGGTCGAATGCGACCACGAACTCTGCCGAGGCTTCGAGCTCCCGACTCGCCTCAGTGGGCAGGCGCTCGATAAAGATTCCTCCAGCGTGGGCGACCGAGCCATCTTCCGAGATCTCAACCGATATGTTCAGGATGTTGTCCACCTGCGCACTCGCACCCATGTGGCGGTTCAGGGCGCTGAGGATGCCCTCAGACTGGATCTCGGTGATGCCGCGGTACAGCTCCCGACCGGGCAGAGATTTGATGGCGAGCAGCATGCCGTCGATGCCGGTTTCCTCCGAAATGAAGACCACTTCGGGTGTGAATCGGGCTCGAAGTCCGCCGGTAGAGTCCACGTCTCCGATGAACGCGCACTGAGGTCGGCTGCACTGGAGCTGCATGCTTACGCGCTCCTCACCTTTGATCTGGCCTGCGAGGACGGCGCTTGCAACGACAGCTTCCGATGCAAGCTTCACCGCATTTCCCCGAAGCTTGTGCAGTTGACGGCACTGTTCGGCCACACCAGTCACATCAATAGCGAATAGACGCGCCACTCCGTCACCCAAAATTCCGCGAATCAAATTGTCTGCCATGGCCTACTCCTGGATGCCTGCCTGCCGACACTGTGTCTCGGTTACGCAGCGCTACACAACCTAAGCTGCGAACCGGATACCCTCTCAGTGTCAATGTTTCCACCCGAGGTGTCGTCCTATGTTGAGCCCTGCCCGAAGCCGAGCCATCGCAATGGGGTTTGGGTTGCTCTTGGTTGTGGAGTTGGGACTGCGTGTGGTGGTCGCTGAGGAGCGCTTGTTGTTCTCCTTCGAGCATCCGGAAGGCATAATTAAGGTCTTGGGTGAACGGGTCTGGGTGCGAGAGTCTAGCAAGCAGCACGGAACCGATGGGCCGTACCGTTTCGATGTGGTGACCAACAGCCTCGGTCTTCGTGACGATGTGGAGCACTCAGCATCCTTGGCGGAAGGCACCGATCGGTACTTGGCCCTGGGGGATAGCTGGATCTTTGGAACCTCGGTCACGCAGGCGCGAACCATACCCGAACAAATCGAGGTGGAGCTATCCAGTCGCACTGGGCGGCCGACCGTTGTACTCAACGCAGGAATTCCGGGAGGCAGCGCATTTGAGGCGCTGGCCCGCTGGACTGAGCTCAAGGACCGGTTTGAGCTCACGGGTGTCGTCTTGGGAATCCCCCACAATGTTGGGCGACAGAAGGAACTGGCTGACCATCGCCGGTCGCTGTTTCACCCGACTCAAGGCGCACCCTATCTGAACTGGCGAACCTATCTGTTGATTCGTCGCGGCTTGGCTCCTTACACGCGTCCTCGCTATGCACCGAGCCGTTCCGCTGGCCTTCGAGACGATCAAGGGATGTTGGATGACCTCCGCACAGTAGTGGTAGAGGCTCGAGACCGTGGACTAAGTGTGACCATCATCGAAGACCCCGGACACCTCAACGATGCTGTTGGCACGGTTCGCAAGCTGGAGCGGAGCTGGCGGATAGAGCTGGAGCCTCTGGGCGGTATCTTTGCCGGTCATGCGCTCAATACGAGGGATTGTTGGGGCTACGAAGACTTGGGCCACCCCGGTGAGTCCGGTACCAAGGCGATCGCCATTGTCGTTGCGGATGCGATGGTTCAAGGGCGGAGCACCAATGGGCTCCAGGTTGAGCCGACGTGTACATCGGTCCCTGGGGTTGGCCCCGGAAAGACCAAAGGGGCAACGGAGCTTTGAGTGGGATTGGGGCACGCCTGGGGCTTGTCATGCCGCCCCATACTGCGACCTTTACAGCATTATTGCTGGGTGCCGTGGTCCTTGTACAGCAGTTCTCGTGGCTCGAGATGCACACCGCACTTGAGACTTGGGACGATGATGCCGGCCTGTTTCACCTGGCACTTTGTTTGGAGGCGGCCCTGGGGGAACCTTGTGCGGTCGGGGCGCCGTACCCACCCCTCGTACCCTGGGTCACAAGCTTGTTTTTCCGAATGGCAGGCGAGGCCAATTTATCCATCGCACTGATGAGCCAGTGGCCATTTTTGGTGGTGTTGATGGGGGCCTTATTTGTCGGTATGAGGCGAGCCGCCGGAGAGATGGCTGGTCTGGCT
>CAWVVG010000182.1:0-7121 GCA_963932775.1 uncultured bacterium | reverse complement strand
CGCATCCGCGTCGGCATCCGCATCCGCGTCGGCATCCGCATCCGCGTCCGCATCCGCATCCGCGTCGCTCCCGGAATCCAATGAGCCACCCTTGCCTTTAGCGGAGCAGGCAACCAGCAGTCCAGCCAACCCAGTTCCAGTCAAAGCTACAAACCGCCGCCGGCCAATATCATCAGGAATCGTCATGCACCCTCCATTCGAACACATCATGCACGAGTTTGATTGATTTCGCACTTCGCTTCTGATGAGGCCAACCCTCACAGACCTGAAATCACCGCCTTGTACCTATCGGCCTGCCTCACCATCGCTTCAAGGGGGCCATCCAAGGTGATCACATCATCCGGGCAAACCCACCAACAATAGAGACATCCGATGCAGTCGGGGGGCTGCGTATCCACCCCGATGCGCTCCAGCGGCAGGCGCGTAGGGCAGGCGTCCGCACATGCGGAACAAGTCCCGCAATCAGACCGAGTTCGCTTGACACCTTGAACGCCATCGTCAACCGGACTGTACACATCCTGAATCACGCCGAGTCGATACGCGGCCTTCGCAACACCCGGCTTGTCCGTGAGCGGTCGGGCTGCGCGCTTGAGCCAAGCCAACCTCGGATCCTCCGACAAGACCGCCAAGCGGCTCCGTTCGGGCGCGGGTTCGATGGAACGATGGCACTGTATTTCACCATCCACCGCAGTCACATCAGCCGGGGTCAGCATGCCCCGCTCCAGCGCATGGCCGAGATATGGAATTCGATCGATTTCCAAGCCCATCATCTTTGCCACAACCAGATCACACAGTGGAGCAGAGCTCGCACCGAGGAGCAGCCCCAGACGGACTGGGTCCCCGTCCCCTGGACCATTCCCTTCCATTCCTATGATGCCATCCACCACAACCAGATCTGGCGCGACATGCTCATGGATGGCCTGTATGTTTCGGTTGATGGCCAGATGCATTTGCCTCTTGTCCTGGCCCACCACGATGCCGACCCAATTCTTCATGGCACAGCTCAGTCCGGCCTCCACATGAGTCTTGATGGTCGGCACGCTGATTAAAAAATCGCATTCTTCGACAAGCTTCGAAATTCGCGGCTCTGCGCCGCCGTGAAGCTTCACCCTTCGACCGGGATCTTTGTTCAAATTGACGGTGTCGACACCGAGACGTTCGGCCAAAGCCGACACACGCAAGCGCTTAAACGTGTCGATGTCTCTGCGCTCTACACCTACATTTGAGCCGTCGGCTATCGTGATGCGCTCGAAGCCTCTGCGCTGCAGCCCTTCGATCAGCGCCGCCATGACCCGAAGGTCTGTGGAGTTTCCTGTAAGGGCGACCAGATCATTGTTGAGGTTGGGCTTGAGAACAATGTGGGCCTGGAAATCCAAAGGCAGCCTGCTGGAGAACCGCGTGAGAATGCCCTCCATGGCCACGTCAATTTCGGCCATGGTCCACGCCTCGGCAGCAACCACGGTCCCCGACTCAGTATTGAACTCCAGCGGCATCATTGAATCATTGTATCGGGTTCAACGGGCAATGGAGCCAAGCACTCGCTCGTACCGCTCCCAAACCCCATCCCAGCTGTGATTGGATTCCACCCATTCGCGACCCGCCCGGCCCATCGCTGCACGCTCGTCTGGATCGTCCATCAGCCGCTTCATCGCGGTTCGAATCCCATCCACGTCCTCTGGGGCCACGGCAATACCAATCCCGCCAGTTGCCTCACGAATGGCGGGCTGATCGGTCCAAATTACGGGCTTTCCACAAGCCATGGCCTCCACAGCTGTGAAGCCAAAGCCCTCGGCCATAACGGTTGGGAACAGGATCACGTCGGCCGCCTGTATGTGTGGAACCATGTCCGCCACGTCAATGGAGAAGCGCACAGGCTGATCGTAGGACTGGACACGAATCTGGTCCAAATACACCCGGTCCGCATTCGCACCCACAATGTGCAGCTCCGCCCGCCGCTTGTGGAGACGCGGGAGCCTGGCGATGGCATCGATGGCCAGGTGTTGACCCTTGCCTGGCAATATGCGAGACGGGTATGCGAATCGGGTGACATCGCTGCCATCTCGGTCATCGGTCGGGCAGAACCGTGCCGCATCGACACCATTCCGAATCACAGTAATCCGGTCTTCTGCCACGCCTGCCTCAGCGAGCGCCTGACGGGAAGCCTCGGAGACGGTCACCACCCTATCCAAAGAACGACTGCGGAAACCGTAAAAAGCCCGCCGTGCCTTGCTGGACCAAGACTCCACGGAGGCCCCGAGAGGGCGCCCCCCAGACTCACCAAAATTAAGATCGTGAATGATGCACACGGTCGGACAACCCGAGGGTGGGACCTCAATGTTGTTGCTCAACACCACATCGGGCTTCCAGCGCTTGACCTCGGCCCGTGTCGCCCGCGCCATGGCCAGCCATTGGTTCGGCTTGCTCATGCCCCGCAAGCGTACGCCCACAGCCTCGGCTGGGATCCCTTCTCTCCCCGACTCCCAGCCTGCAACCAGACGCACTTCATGGCGGGCCCTCGCCTGCTCATACAAGGCCTGAAATACCGTCTCAGTTCCAGAAAAAACATCGGGTGGAAAACGCCGAGATACCATCAAAATACGCACAGCACCCCCTATCCTTCCCGTGGCAGATGTGGTCGGTGCGATCTTCAGATATCAACCTCGTCACCACTGCCCGGTCCACCCGAAGCCCCGGTCAGGCACCTCATTTTACGGTCATTGCGTTGTGCTGAGCGTTTGGGCCGAGCCACAACAACCCTCAAGAGGTATAGTCGAGCCATGTTTGGAAAGGTCATCAACCTACCGTTCAAGGTGCTCGCTGGAGTCGCACGGGCCGTTCAAGTGCAAGAAGCCAAGCGCTGGGGAGGTCATGCTGAACGGGATGCGGAAGCTGCGCGAGCCAACACCGGCATCGACATCTCAGTACCCGACGACTTTGAACCGGGTAACTTCCACATCGATGCAAAGAATGCGGTGGCACTCTTGAAGACGGGCTGTGTCCTCGATGTGCGGGCGACGGGTGGCATCCCCGGTGCCATTCACATCCCTTCGCATGAAGTTGGCATTCGCCTCGCTGAGCTACCTGCCGACACTCAATTGGCCGTTGTTGCGGACCAATCCACCACCTCTGACAAGGTTGTCCTGTTCTTGCGTCACCGCGGACTGGACGACACTTGGTCGGTAACAGGAGGGATAGCGGCCTGGTCCAGCCATGCCGACCCCTCAGGAGATACCCACAAATGAATGGATGGAGCCCCCCTCGAATTACCACTGAACGCCTGGTGATTCGCCCTATGGTCGTCAGCGACCTCAACTCCGTCCACGGATTTACGAGTGCCTACTCGGCCAAACGCTACGGCAACTGGCTGGGCGGTACCGACCCCACCTCGGTCGCTCGCTATATGGCCGACACTGTCGCCCGGTATGGCCGTCCGCCTCGGTGCGATCTGGGCGTCACACTGAACCATCAACTCATAGGTGGTGTGGCATTCCGTCAGGTGTGGCTCTCGCCTCCTGCGATGGAGGTCGGCTGGGTTCTCCACCCCGACTTGGCCGGCCAGGGGTTCGCCACCGAGTCTCTCAGAGGCCTAATCGAGTACCTCACAGAAGCCTTCAGTGAGGTGAGTCGATTCGAGGCCCGCGTGGGCTCAACCGACGAGGGCGCCAAGAAGGTACTGGAACGCCTCGGGTTTATTGGGGAAGGAACCCTCCGGGGCGGATTTAATCCAGCGGGCCAACGCACGGACAGCATTATGTTTGGCATGCTCCGTGGGGAACTGACGCAATGACACCGGCACTCCTGGTCCTCAGCCTGGTTGGGTGCGACACGCTCGGACCATTGGTAGCCAAATTTGTGCCGGTCCTCGAGATGTTGAACGAGGAATGGGCGCCCATCGACATGGAGTGTGACCAGATGTACGCCAGCCGCACTCCGAAGAACTGCCTGACCGCCGAAATCAAGTGTGGAGACGAGATCAAGGGCAACAACAAGATGGGTCGCTCCACATTCGATGACGACTTTTACCGAGGCGCAACCTGCTTTGCGATCTCGGCGGAGGGCGGACACAGTGGCCCCGAGCTGGTCTACCGACTCAACCTCGACAAAAAACACACCGCAACCGCCACCCTGGTCAGCGACTGCGAAGATTTGGACATCTTCGCCATGCGCTGGAATGACCGAGACCTGGAGTGCCCCGGTCCTCAACATGCGCAGCGTGTGGGCGAATGCCAAGATGACATGACTCCTCGGGGTGGGCGAGTAACCATGACTGCGACCGGGAAGGCAGAGACCTACCTCATCGTCGTAGACGGAAAATCCAGAGCAAGCGGAAACTTTCACCTGAAGATTGAATGCGACGCCTTCTGAGCCAAGCATGGGTGCGCGTGCTGATCCAGCTCAGCTTATCGGTTCTAATCCTGTGGCTGTTGCTGGACGACGTGGATTTTGGGGAGGTCTGGCAGACCCTATCGAACGGTTCCATCGGTTGGTTCCTGGCAGCAGTAACCGTAAAGACTGCAGCATTATTGGTCCATGAATACAGGCTGTGGTTGGCACTCCCCGCCCCTCGCCCACCCACTAAAAAAATCATCTCCTTGGGCCTGGCTGCAGGGGTGCTCAACCTGGCCCTGCCTGCCAGGGCAGGTGATGTGGCCGCCATTGCATTCATGGAGCGCGAGTGCGACATCCCTGCGCCAGTTGGCACGGCCGCAGTTGGAGTGACCAGTTTTCTGGAAGCCGCCTTGTTCGCCTTCTTCTTGTTGGCGGCATTTGGCCTGGGTGCTGCCCAATGGAGCAGCCTACTCGATGACCAGACCCGCACAACTGCCATGCTGTGGATCGGCGGCAGCATCGCCTGCGGTTGCCTGGTCCTGTTCGGGATGGCCATCATGGGTCAACGGTGGACCCAGGCTGCAAGCCCAGAGAATCTTGGGCTTCGATTCATACAGCGTACGGTGGTTGAGACCTCGGTAATTTTGCGAAATGCGCGATACCTGGGCATTCAAACCGGGGCCGCCGCAATTCAGGTGGTGCTGGTCGTATCCGCCTTCTCGCTTGCCGTCCCAGCCAGCGGCGCTCCGGCCAGCGATGCCCTGCTGGCAGGGAGTCTTGTCCTCGGCATTTCGTCTCTCGCCGCATTTGTCCTGCCCCCAACGATGGCCGCTGGGCCTACAGCAGCAAGTGCACTCGTCATGCCCCTGTTCGGCGTCGATGAGAGCGGTGCGCTCGCCTATGCTGCGATGTATTGGCTGGTGGCCCATGCGCCAGCGATGACGATGGGCCTACCGGCTCTTTGGGCACGTCGCTGATTAAGCGTTGGCGCGAATCTGATTCAATGCAGAGCCCGCTTTAAACCAGCCAAACTGATCCAGACTGAACGTGTTTTGCGTTGGAATGCTTTCCTCGGAACCATCCGCATGATGCAGAATCACGTCCGGGGAGCCCCCAGTAGAGATGGCATCCACGCCCACCACCGACACCATGTCATCGCCGCGCACCTTGTCGTAGTCGGCCGGGTCAGCGAAGGTCAACGGAAGCACACCCTGCTTCTTGAGGTTGGTCTCATGGATGCGCGCGAAGCTCCGTACAATGACAGCCCGGCATCCCATGTGCCGCGGCTCCATGGCCGCATGCTCGCGGGATGATCCTTCACCGTAGTTTCCATCACCGAAGATGACCCAGTCTTGTCCCACTGCCCGATAGTGTTTGGCGATGTCTGGGTGGGACCCATTCTCGCCGGACACAAAGTCATGTCCAACACCAAATTCCCCGGTAAAGCCGTTGTTCGCTCCCAACATCAGGTTGCCCGAGATGTTGGTCAGGTGACCCCGATACTTGAGCCACGGGCCCGCTGCAGAGATGTGGTCGGTTGTGCACTTGCCCACAGCTTTTACCAGCACACGAAGGTTGGTGATGTCACCACCGTTCCAAGCTGCGAATGGCGTGAGACGCTCGATGCGTTCTGAGGTATCGCCGATGGACACATCGACACCGCTGCGGGCATCCATTGCAGCGGGTGCCACATATCCACCGAGGGCCTCTGCAAAGCCTCGGGCTGGGAGGTCATCGCCTTGCGGGGCCTCCAGTAAGAACTTCACACCATCCGCGCCTGTAAGCATGTCGGTCTCGGGATCGAAGCCGATGTCACCCGCCAAGGCCTGAGCCGTCACCAGCTCCGGGCTCGCGATGAAGCCGAGGGTCGATGGGTTGGCATCGTTTCGACCTCGGAAATTCCGGTTGAAGGAAGTGATGATCGTGTTCACATCGCCCTTCTCAATGTCATCCCGACGCCACTGACCAATGCAGGGACCGCACGCATTTGAGAGCACAACCCCGCCGATGGCTTCAAGGTCGGCCATCTGACCATCTCGCTCGATGGTCGACATGATTTGGTCCGATCCAGGGCTGATCATAAAGCCGGTCTTCGACTTCACACCCCTCGCCGATGCTTGCCGTGCGATGTGGGCAGCCCGGCTGATGTCTTCGTAAGATGAGTTGGTACAAGAGCCGATCAGTGCGTAGCTCAGCTTGCGGGGCCAGCCCTCGGCTTCGCACTCTGCGCCCAGCTCCGAAACCGCACGACCCCGGTCCGGCGTATGCGGACCAACCACCCGTGGCGACAGGGCCGAGAGATCAATGGTGACCACCCGATCATAGTAAGATTCCGGGTCCTCGCAGACCTCTGGATCCGCCTGTAGTTCGCTGGCATGAGCCTCGGCCAAGTCGGCGATTTCGCCGCGACCGGTGATCCGAAGATACTCGGCCATGCGTTCATCAAAGGGGAACAAAGAGGTGGTTGCACCGTGCTCGGCACCCATGTTGCAGATTGTGGCCTTTCCTGTGCAGCTGATGCTCTCGCAGCCAGGTCCGAAGTACTCGACAATGTGGTTGGTACCGCCCTTCACTGTGAGTTCTTCGCACACAGCAAGAATGACGTCCTTGGGGCTCGCCCAACCGGAGAGTGTGCCGACAAGCTTCACGCCGATGTATCCGGGGTTCAAGACTTCCCACGGCAGGCCCACCATGGCATCCACAGCATCGGCCCCGCCAACACCCACGGCAATCATGCCGAGGCCACCGGCGTTGGGAGTGTGTGAGTCGGTTCCAATCATCAAGCCGCCAGG
>CAWVVG010000181.1:0-7136 GCA_963932775.1 uncultured bacterium | reverse complement strand
CAACCGTCTACGAGAGTGAAAACTTGGGTGCGGTATGCATCAGTTTCTGCGACCCAGACTCTGAAGAATGCACCCCAGAAGCCAATGCTGAAGATGCCTGCAATGCGGAAAATGCAGAGGAAGTTACCACGCCCGCGGACCTGGTCCCCACAGTAGACGAGCTCACAGAGATCGCGGTGGATGTAGCAACCGGTGATTTTGACAACGGATCGTTCAGGGTAATCCCCGCCCGGAGCAGCATTGAGTCCCACATCGTTTTTGACTTCAACATCGACACCATGCTCGGCCTGAGCCAACACATCCTGCTCGATCTCGGTGAGGACCTCATCGCTGACCGGCCCCTCGAGGCAGACATCCCCTACACCATGGATGGCACTCTGTTTTTCACCGTACCGGAGATGGGACGCTTCGGTATCGGCTTTGGACCCATCGAGAGCACCTGGGAACTCTGATCCAAAGAAAACGCCCCGGCACGGCAACCAGTGTCCATACCGAGGCGTTCAGCCTCCCTTCAAGGAAGGCGCTTCTTAGTCTTGCTCGGCTTGGTAACCATCGGCAATCGAGCCCGCTGCAGACCCTGCTGCTGACTTGAGGATCATCAAGGCGCTGTGCCCGACGTAGTACAGACGAGCCAACTCATCGACCGTCGCGATGGGCTGTGCAAGCGCGATGCTCTCGGCAGCACGAGCATGAAGACGCAAAGAGTCATCCAGCTCAACTTGAGAGAGTGAGTTCACGATCTCAATCGTGGCATCCGCCTCGGCCACAGAGAAAGAAACACCGTCGTAGACACCGAGAATGTCTTCAGCGCCGGGAACCCAACCGGTTTGGGCGGCAAAGACGACCATGCGGTCGAGACTGCGGGGACCCACGAAGCGGACAGCATCAATCTCGTCGACGGTATTGTACACATCGTCATCGGTGCTGCCCCACAAGCGGTCACCGCCATCGCGATGAGCAATAATGTTGCCAGCGGCGCGTCGATCGAGGCCCACGGTTTTGTCCAATACGAACATTGTGGTTGCTTCGTCGTTAATGAACTCAATCAGGCCGACACCCTCGGGGGTACCTTCCCAGGTCGAGCGAGATGGTGCAGCTTCCTCGAGGTCGCCTACGGCCTCGCCACGAAACTCAGCAGCACCGGTATCGGCGCAGTCGCTTTCGGCACAGTCGGTGTCAGCACAGCCAACAAAGGTAGAAATAAGAATAGCCATAAAAGGCATACGGGTCGTCATCAGGCACTCCTGTTGCGCACGGAACTCTTTTCTTTAAGAGTGCCATACGATTTGAAGAACCCGCGGATTTTCACACTGGCTTGGGAGGGGACACCCTATGTGCCGCCACGGACCCTCTCAAGCACGGCACGCCGTCTATACCGATAGGAATTTCTAGCAATAGTGAAAAGATAAAAAGGTACTTTAAAGGGAGAATGCCGGTTGACGGGTAGAGCCATAGAGGGAGCCCCCCCCATCGGAGGCTTCTTTGACCGTGGACTTTATGATCGTCGGTGCTGGAGTGGTCGGCCGTCGGGGGGCTGCAGGCCTGGGGGGGCAGCGGAGTCAGTGCATGTTGGGGTGTAGCCATAGCCATCACCACCTGGGTCCAGGGGGAGACCACGCCCTGGCTAGACTCCACGCAGTCGCACCGCACCCAGCTAAGGCGCTAGCCCATCCTTCCTTCCGGGGATCCCGGCGCCGCCAAGCTGATCGACGCTTAGTCCATCCTCTCAAGGGAAATCAGCCCGTTCTGACCGCCGAGGCGACAGTCTCCGTCAATCTCTCGACCATCGACCTTTGCATCGATCTCGAAATTTCGATCCCGCAGAATTCCGTCATCAAACGCAATGTCGAAGTCGAGCACGCTGCCCTCTTTCGAGCCGTCGAGCGTACCCTGTGAGCGGTTGTTGTCTTCGTCATACAAGGTTCCGGTGCCGTTGATATCACCCTTCTCGATGGACTCAATTTCCAGTTCCACCTCGTAGGTATACAGATCGTTTCCAACCTGGACCTCGCAATCGCCTTCCCAAGCACCCTCGATGGAGCCGCACCCGGTCACAAAGCTCATCCACAACAAACCGCTTATTCGCATTTCTTCTCCCAAATCAGACGTCAACTTTAGCCCACATGCCAAGCACCACGCAATCAGACTCATCAAATTTAAAATATTGTAGGTTGCTCCGAGTAAATTCTAAATTATGCTACTGTTGGCAGGGGAAGCCAAGCGAGGAATTAGTGTCTCAAGAACGCATATACCAGGTTGGAATGTACCAACGGGCCGTTGGCGTAGGGTCGACACCATTCGAACGGCTCACCACGGCATTCATGGGAGCGCTCCGAATTGGCCGCCAGGGACTAAAGGCTGCCAACGCCGGACGAGTCAAGGATGCGGCCGCTAAGGGTGAGCGGCTGCAAGCCATCGTACATCGCATGGATCAATCCCTCGACTTCAGTGTCGCCCCTGAGTTGTGTACAAACCTCAGTCGCCTGTACACCCATATACAGACGGTACTGGATGACCCCACTGTAGGCTCAAAGCCTGAATCCTTCACTGAGTGCATTGAGATTCTAACGACCCTCTGGGAAGGATTTCAGGCCGCGGAAGAAAAGGGCAAAAGCTGACCTGTAGTCTCCAGCGAGCTACCCACACTGATGGCCCTGACCAACCGACGACGACTGCTGTATGGCCTCATCATGGCCGGGGCGCTCTTGGGCGTGGTCGAGGGTTTCCTCCGACTCGCAATCCCCGCTGATCAGTGGGCCTTATCCTGGGAAAAAGAAGATGGGCTGTTGCTGTATCGAAGCCGGACCTACGTGGGTGGCCCTGTAGACAGCAACGAACGGCAACGTTGGCGGCGCGGCGAACTGAGCACCCGGGCCGGCACCGACTCAGTGCAGCATGATGGCGACCACCCGTGGCGAGTACAGACCAACAGCGAGGGCCTAAGAGAGGACCGGGAGATTGGCACTGGGCAGCTCGCAGACCGAACCATGCTGGCCTTGGGCGACAGTTGGATGTTTGGTGTGAGTGCCAACCAAGGTCAAACCCTGCCCGACCAGCTCGAGCGACGCCTTCCGGCCCGGCTCGGCGTGGACTCTGTGGAAGTCATAAACGGCGGTATTCCTGGGGCGAATTCGTTCCACATGCTGCGACGCTGGCACTACCTACGAGACCGCCTCAGCGTCGATGACCTGATCTTGGGGCTGCCCCACAACGCCCCCGACCCCGGCGTACCGGAAGCCCGACGGGTTTGGTATCAGAGCGTCCGAGGGATGCCGAGGGGTCGATCGCAAATATACAGAGGCCTCCGTTGGCTCCTGCTTCCGCTTGGGCGGCCCCACTATCCAGACCTTCTCGCTAAAGGAAAGGATGGTGACACTCAGGCCATGACCATTGCAGACCTCAAGACGATCGCGGTCGATGCCAGGGCCCGAGGCATCCGGGTGTGGCTGACACTGTGGCCAAACGACATGATGGCCGCACAAAATTCCAAGCAAGATCTTTCCACCTGGGTCGCACCGCTTGCCAGCACCATCGATGGTTACGCTGGACACGGCCTAAACGCACGCCGCTGCTGGGGCTTCGAGGACATCTGGCACCCGTCGGAGGCTGGCTATGCCGCCATATCGGAGGTCGTTGCTTCCCTCATCTCTGGCGGCCCGTCCAGTTCTCTGTTGGTCCAGTCCCCGCCCTGTACTCAAGGAATCGGTGGTCCCTGATAAACTGAGGCATCGGGTCTTATGCGGCTGGAGAGGCTATCCTTGTTCATTCAAATTTCCGATCTTCTTCTCAATCGCACATTCGAAGGACACATGATGACACCAAGCGTACTTACTAAGGTTGGGTTTTGTATCGGGATCTCTGTCACTGCCTTGGGCTGTGGTGATCACGGGTTGAAGATCCACGAGCAGCCGCCCACAGCAAGTCTACTGGATCCTGGCGACAACGACTCGTTCGTTGAAGGCATGCCCGTGGCTTTCCGAGTGCAGCTGGATGACAACGATGACGGAGTTCCATCTTTAGATGTCGCATGGCGATCCGACTCTCTTGGAACCCTTCGAGGTGAATCCTCTTTGGCGGACAACATACAGACTTTTGTGACCACAGACTTGAGCTTAGGGCTGCACCTCGTGACCGTTACCGCCACTGACCCAGACGGGGGTGTAGACGAAGACGACGTACAAATTTCAGTGGTGAAAAACAGCACTCCTTTGATCACCATCGACTCTCCCGCTGACGGCTCTGTCTACGGTGATGACGACGACATCGTCATCATCGTGGAGACCCAGGATGGCGAGGAGGATGCCGAGGCTTTGACCCTGCGCTGGACTGTCGACGAAACGATCGACCTCGCAGCACCAGCCGCACCCGAATCCAGTGGGCTGGGTATGCACACCCTCTCTGGCCTCACGGTCGGCAGTCACTCCATCGAAGTCTCCGTAAGCGACAGCATGGGACAACAGTCCAGTGCCCAGCTGAGCGTACGGGTGGTGGCCCTCGATGGCGACGGTGATGGCTCCTCTACCTCTGAGTTGGGAGGCGAGGACTGCGACGATACCAATCCTGAGATCGGCCCCGGTGCCGATGAAGTCTGCGACGGTGTCGACAACGACTGCGACGGCCTGGTAGACGCCGAAGACTCCGACATTATCGATGCCCTCTCGGGACACCCCGACAATGATGGCGACGGATATGGCGACCAAACCGTCACCCTCATCACCTGTGACCTGGCCGATCTCTCCGACATAGAGGGTGACTGCAACGATGCCGATGACTCGGTCCATCCCGGAGCAATGGAGACCTGTGGGGACGGGCTGGACAATGACTGCGATGGCAGCTCAGGCGCCTGTGCTTGGACCGGAGACATATCGGTATCCACCGCCAACTTCGCAGCCTATGGGGAAGGAGAAGGCGATCGTCTGGCGACATCAATGGCGAGCGGCGACCTCAACAACGATGGCCAGGACGACCTAATCGTAGCATCCGCAACCTCCGATTCTGGGGCCACGGATGGGGGTATGGTGTACGTCATTCCAGGACCGCTGCTCGACACCATCGGCGGGGTGGATACCCACGCCACCACGACGGTGTCCGGAATCTCAACGAATGGACTATCGGGCTCCGCAGTCACCTCCACCGACCTCGACTCTGATGGAGCCAGCGACCTCATTATCGCCGCACCCGGGGTACAGGTCGGCAGCGACAGCAGCGCAGGTGAGGTCTATATATTCTTTGGCGACATCGATGGTGAGCTCACCACTGCAGACTCGGACGTCACGATCTCTGGCAACGTCGAAGACCAAGGCCTCGGCCAATCCATGGATGCAGGCGGGGATATCGACGGCGATGGACTCCCAGACCTGATTCTCGGTGCCCCCACGGATGGCTCCATGGAAGAGAATGCAGGTGCAGTATTCATCTTCACAGGTTCAGCCGATGGCCTGTCAGATGCCCTCTCCGTGGACGATCGAGACTCACAGTTGGCATCCAATCAAGAAAGCATGGAATTTGGTTTCGCGGTCCAGTTCGTCGGCGATACCAATGGCGACGGGATGGATGACCTCCTGATCGGTGCGCCGGGATCGACTGAACACGGTGTGGGCACAGGTGCGGCATTTCTAATCCTCGGCCACACCACCAGCTTCTCCAGCGGAGCCAGCCGCCTGCACTCCACCTCGAGTGCCACCTACCACGGAGCCGTCGCCCGAGACGAAGCGGGGTACGCACTGACCGGACTCAATGACATCGATGGAGATGGATACACCGAGTTCGCTGTCGGTGCTCCAGACAACGACACCAGTGCGTACAAAGGAGGCGCCGTCTACCTGATGATCGAGCCCGAGCGAACCGGCGTACACGAGCTCTCTGAAATGGCCGACATCGCGTTCTACGGCGCCGAAAATCGGGGACGCATCGGCGAAGCCGTCGCCGGAAACAACGATCTCGACAACGATGGCGTCCTCGACCTGATCTTCTCCAACCACCTGGACTATGGAAAGACACACCTAATATACGGACCATTGGACGAGTTGAGCGGTGGAGATATCGGTGGAGACGACTCCGTCCACGATGGAACATTCATCGGTGACGTTTATGCAAGCCAGGCCGGGGCGGTTCTGCTCGGAGGCTCAGACTGGACGGGAGATGGCATCAAGGATCTCGCGGTGGCCGCACCCGCGCTGCCTCGATCCGATGGCACCAGCGAATCCGGTGGAGTCTATGTCTTCTTTGGGCGGGGGATGTGACTCAAGAGCTGACTTCGTAGATCTCCTCCTCAGGGAACAACAAAGCAGACAGCTCACCTGGACCAATCATCCCCATGGCACCGGACTCGGCGCTCTCCTCGTCGAATGCCTCCGACTCCCCATGCTCCGACCAACTCGAGACCAGCAGTGGCACGGGGTCTGAGATGTGATTTCCAGTCAGACAACTGGTTCCATGGTCGGCCGACACCACCACGCGAAGCCCATCGGTAATGAGGGGGTACTCCCCCAGGAATCGGCCCAGCGCCGCATCGATCGCAGAAATAAAGTCCCGCTTCTCGAGTGGTCGACGGTCGTGCGCGGCGATGTCCGTCCCCTTGAAGTGAATCGCCACGAACTGCCGATCCTGGAGCAGGTCCGCCGCCGCCGAAAACTTGAACTCCAGATTGGTATCCAGGTTTCCAGTCATCTCGGGGCTTGTCGCTGACTCCATCCCCACCGCCCGGGCCACACCCAAGGCGGTCGGACATGCTGAGACCAGCGCCGCAGTCTGAGGAGTATGGCGCGGAGGAGGCATATCCCCCACTTTAGAGGAACCCCGGGTGATGATGCAGTTGGCCGGGTACAGGCCCAGTCGCTTGCGTTCCTGGTTCACCGGATGCTCTTGCAGTACCTTCTGAGCGTGATCGAGCAAAGACTTCAATGCGGCGATCGTTCGCGCGGCTTCCGGGGAATCGTCGAGCGCCTCCGGATCCAAGATCCGCTGAATAATCGCCTCGCCCCCTGGATCCGTGTCCGATACCGCACCGGAAAGCTTCACTCCTTGGAGCATCACCGTCAGGCGATGTTCGTGACCTGCGTACACATTCCCAACGATGCCTCCCGGCAATTTAATCTCTCGAAGCCCGCTCACTAAGTCCTCGATTCCTGCACGAA
>CAWVVG010000180.1:0-7152 GCA_963932775.1 uncultured bacterium | reverse complement strand
CTTCCACCTTGCGAACAAAGTCAAAGATGCCGTGACGGCCAGGGTTGCAGCCGGTCAGCATGCTCGACCAAGAAGGCAAGGTCATGGGTGGTGTCGTACTGTTCAGGGGTGCGCGGGCACCTTCACGAACCAAGCGAGCCATATTCGGCATGCGACCTGCGACCATCAGGTGGTCGATCACATCCCAAGTAGCACCGTCAAAACCAACGATGAGGGTCCTGGCCCCGGTTGACATTATTGCCCTTCGGGGCTCGCCCCCGTAGATACTGGACCACTGCCAGCCAGCTCGCTGCAGTCGCCATCGATGTAGCCCAAAGAGCGCATCCGCTCGCAGTCTTCGACTGTGATATCGGCCGCCTGAGCCTCTACCTTTCCGGTCATCGCGGCTTCAAGCTGGCCCCTCAGCAATGCAGACAGCTGAGACTGCATCTCACCATTCTGGCCTGCCAAATCATTCTGCTCGCCCGGGTCCTTGCCTACATCGTAGAGTTCCTCGGGGCTCAGGCCACGGGGACTGTCGGCATTGGCCCGAATGTACTTCCAACCATCGGCCCGAACACTCGAGAGCACATTGCCTTCAAAGTTCTCCTCGGCGAGCGCCACGCGCTCCCGATGGTCCACCAGTTCCTTCTTTGTGAGAGCGGGCGGCGGAGCATCGATGTCATCCACTTCCGCGCCTTCCTCTCCAGCCGGCACAAGCTCGGCCTCAGGCTGACCCTCTGGCGCATTCAGGATGAGTGCGACCCCCTCGAAGTCTTCTTCAAAGAGATCGTCGCCTTGCCAATCCATCGGGACGATGGCTCCGCCAAGCACAGACAAGGTCGCGGGTGTGTCCATCTGACGGACCTGCCATGGCACCCTGGTCCCTGCCCACTTCGAGTCCGCCAGCTTGACGATGAGGGGGACATGCAGTTGCTCATCGTACAAAGTCGTGCCGTGCCACCACCCGCCATGCTCGAGGAATTCCTCGCCATGGTCTGAAGTGATCACAATGGTGGTCGTGTCATACAGCCCTTCCGCCTTCATCCAGTCGAAGAACTTTCCAAGCTCGACATCCATTGCCGTGATCTCTTGCTGGTAGGCTTCGCGGATCTGGCCTTCGAGCTCGGGTGGAGGTGTCTCCATCTCTGCCCGCCCGATCCCCTCACCGGTGAAGGGACGTCCGAAGTACGGATCGTGGGGTTCCATGAGGTGAACGAAGTTGAACCAGCGACGCCCCTTGTTTGCGGTCATGAACTCGGCCGCGGACCCCAACACTACGTCCGCAGGCTGGTAGTAGTCCTCCACACGTTTCTTTCCTCCCGTGAGGCGGTCTCGCACCTTCCGAACCACGTTGTACATGGACAATTGGCTCGATGACTCCGTCGCCCCGGCGATGTACTCAGGCGCTTGGTATTGAAACCAATCAAACCCCTGCTGAAAGTTGAAGGAACGGGTGACATTGATGTTGTTCGGCAGTCCCGCAGTGATGTAGCCCTGACCCTGGAGCACCTCAGCGATGGTCGTGACGTCGTCGGGGAGCATCGCTACCTTCACATCGCAGCTGTGGCCGCTTGGCGACATCGAAGTGAACAGAGATGCGGTGCTTGCACGGGTCCACGATGCCGAAGCAAATGCCTTTTCGAACACAACGGCGTCCGCCGCGAGGTCATCGATGTGTGGGGAAATGTCACCATCGAACCCATACGTGCCAAGGTGGTCTGCTCGAAGGGTGTCCACCATGATGAGGAGCATGTTTGAGCGTTCCATCAACTGGGCATCTTGCTCTCGATCTGGAGCGAGTTCCCCATCCCGTGAACTGGTATCTGGGGTAAAGGAAAACACTGCGGTGAGCACGACCAGGCCCGAGTAAGCAGCCAGCGTGCCTCGTCCCGTCTGGAGAATCTTAAATGGTGTCTGGGTGAGCATGATGCGCCCCAGCCACAGTCCTACCAAGCCTATCAAGCCGTAGATGGCCAGAAGGATCAGCATCCCCTTCATGGGTACACCTTGCTCGAGGTAGACCACCTTGTTCACCACATAGCGGGTGATCACCAGGCCCATTCCACACAAGATTCCGAGAAAGGACAGGGCGTAACTGCGGTGGTCTTCAAACTTGACTCGGAGCAAAGACAGAATCCAGAGTCCTGCCCCGATCCCAAAGCCCCCACAGGTACCCAGAAAGCCGTACAAGACGGTGGAATACAGCAGCGCACCGTACTCTCCAGTGCTCGCGCCACCCAGAATGAAGACGGCTTCCGCCAGTCCTACAATGGCGCCTGCGATGAGACCGCCTGATGCACCCAGCCTGATTCGATTGACCATTCCGCCACCTCACTCAAAAGTCGGCCGCCTCCGTATCGGATGGCCGGCTCGGAGTCGAATCAGCGGGAGCAATCAACGGCCGATAAATACACGCCAAGACCAGGCCTCGGGACTTGAATGGAACCCAGACCCCGAGGTTTTGGCCACCGTCAGGCCGGAATGCCACCACTGTTGGTCCTGAAAAAACCATGCCTTGAGGCCCGCTGAGCGCGTGTGCTCATTGGACATCAATGTGCGAAGTCGTCCCTGTGCCACGTCGATCGCACCCACCCGAATCACATCTGCCGCGTTGAGTTCGATCCCTCTGTTGTCATCCATCCAGCGGATGGCTCCGTCGAAGCTGCGGGAGTCTCCTCCACGGGGGTGGCCCATGCTGTCTCCCGACTGGGTGAAGCCTTGGTGGTAAATGCGGTGACCGGTATACCAACGAAAGGTGTCATCCAAGAGCCTTGCCCATTCGATGTTTGCCGTCCATGACCCCCGACCCACTTCTCCTCCCCAGAGGTTCGCAATGCCCGCCAGTGACGGAACTGGCACCGGCCCGATGGAACGAGCGATGACATCTTCACCGCCGTATTGAGTCCAAAATTCCGCGTAGTCGAGTAGCCCAGGCCATACACGATGAATGGGCAGCGTGACCCGCAAGTCCAGGGCTGCAATCTCATCTTGGTCAGGGAGCTTCTGCTCCGGATCGTTCGACACATGGGGCTTGGTGGGCAGAATCAGCTGCCCCAGCGAGGGTGGTGGTCTGCCCACCCCACCGAAAATGCTCATGCGTGTGGCACCAATCTCCACTGCAGGCAGCGGCGCCCACCGAAAATCCATCAACAGCCAGCCTGGTCTCTCGACGTCGGTGCGGGGTGCATCGAGCCACCCAACACCCGCTTCCATTCGTAGGTGCCCCAGGTTTCCCAGGGTGGGTGCCCAAGCAACCGAACCCAGTGGTGCAGGACGGGCGTGATTGGTGAGCATGATTCCGCCGTGTCGACCCGGACCAATCCAGCGTTCCTCCACCCCAAACCCAATCCGCCAATTCTCGGTGTTCACCCCCAACCACGCCAATGGGAGCGCTACGCCCACATCGGTTCCAGGTCCAGAGTCCAGCTGGAGTTCCGGACCCAGCATGGCCTCAAGTGGGCCCCAGTATCCGCGGGCGTCCAGACCCAGGCGTCCGCTCCACAGCCCAGACTCCGGGTCGCCATTTTGTCGTATGGGGGTCCAGGTTCCGGCAGCAGCGCGCCAATGGGGCCGGATGGCCACAGAGGGTTTGTCACCTTGATCCAACTCCACAGCAAGGGACGACGCGGTAGACGCTCCTTGTTCACCCGCATCAGCCCAGCGACGGGCCAGGGTGAGGGCGCTCGAGTTTCTCGCCCCGTAGATCCAACCGGTGGCGTGACTCCTGTGAGCTCGGTCGACCAGGAAATGTTCCGGACCGAACATGGCGTCCGATGACGTGGCGGCCAGGGCCGCGCCAACCCACAAGCCGAATAGACTCATTCAGCCAGCGGGAGTGGTGGCAGGGCGAAGGTTGCGCAGGGCTTGATTCACATTCCACACCACATAGGGATCGGAGCTGTTGCGCAGGGTAGAAAGCACCCCAAGGGCGCGGGCATCTTCCAGCGCACCCAGTGCCCAGATGACATTCAAGGGAGGGTCCCCGATGTTTGCCTCCAAGTGGGCAATCAACGCGGGAACGGCCGAAACCTCGCCCAAACGTCCCAGTGCATCCACCACCAGTTGCTGTACATAAGGATCGGGCTCAGCTTCAAGACGAGTGACCAGGGCTGGGACCGCTTGCCCGCACTCCAGATCGACCAAGCTATCGATGGCATGCGCACGAACCTGCTTCTCATCGTCGGAGAGGGCTCCAATGAGGGATGCTTCAACCGCATCGGAACCAAAGTTTCGCGCGATCTTCGCCGTGTCCTGCCGAACCATCGGATTGCTGGACTGCAGGTTGGCAGCGATGTCATTGGAGGACGGCCCACACGCAAGGATCCACAACAAGCTGATCATGCCACGTCCCCTCTGGCATCGGGCCCTTCCACGCTCTCTACATTTTCAGCGGAGCGCGCATACGCCCGGTAAGCCCGCATATAGGCGCCGTACCCGGTGGTAAAGAAGTCCATCTTGTTCACGATCACACCCAATGGCTCGATTCCCGCACCCTCGCACCGACCTCGCATGTCGATCACAAGCTTGCGGCTCGTTTGACCACTCTCGACCACGATGGCCATCCCATCTACGGCACGCGCAATGACGAGCGCATCGTTGACCACCAACACTGGAGGCGTATCGACGACGACAACATCCCAGCTCTTGCGAAGATCGAGCAGCAGCTGACGCAGCCTGAGACTCTCGACCAGTCGGCCTGGGTCATCTGGCGCCTGGCCGCTCGTCAACAAACTGAGTCCTTCGACCGGAGACTGTTGGATCGCACTGGCCGCATCATGTTTTCCCGAGAGCACATCAGTCAGGCCCAAGTGGTTGGATACCGTGCCGAACAGACGGTGCTGGGTCGGCCGCCTCAGGTCGCAATCCACCAGTAAGGTTCGCTTCCCTTCTCGGGCAAAGCTCATGGCCAGATTGCTGGCCACCGTACTCTTGCCCTCACCTGGGACGGCACTGGTGACCGCAAGCAGCTGCACGGGCTTATCTACCGATGCAAAAACCAAGCTGTTCCGAATCGTGCGGTAGCTCTCGGTCAGGGGATCTGTCGCAGGCAAATCGATGATGCTCTCCTTGCCTTGTTTTTGCCGAGCAACAATCCCCAAGCGTGGCAGGGCCCATACGCCACGAAGGTCATCCGGAGACTTGATGGTGTCGTCTACATACTCAAACAAGAAGACGAGTCCGGCACCAAAGCCAGCACCCAACATCAGACCAAGAAGCAGGTTGACCAGCAGCTTGGGGCTCGCATGCCGGTCCGGTGCTTTCGCAGGCTCTACAAACTTGAGGTCACTGACCAGCATGGCCTCAGCCACACCCACCTGAAAGCGTTGTTCCTGAAGGCTCTTGTAGACATCCTCTGCGGCGGCGGCTGCCAGCTTGAGTTGGGCGATTAAGCGCATCTTGTTCGGGTACTGAGCGAACTCCGCTGTGGTTCGGTCGATGGATGCACTGATCTCCACACCTTTCTTGCGCAAGCCAGCAAGCTCTGAGCGAAGATTGTGAATCGTGGGGTCCATGTCGTGTTGCTCGACCAAAGCCGCGTCCAGTTCCTTGCGATTGACCGCTATCAAGTCGTCGATCTGCACCACGTCGGGATGCTTCGCCGTCTTCGTGGTTAAGGCCTTCGCCCGCTCCTGTTTGAGCCCCGTCATCCGTTCCGTGATCAAGCTGATTCGAGCGTTGGTACCCATGGAAACAGGAGAGACTGAGTCGACGCCTTCTCGGCCTTGGTAGGCCTGCTGGCTACCGATTCGTGCCCGCAATTCTTGAATTGAAGCGGCGTTGTTCTCATAGGCCAACATCAACTCACTGATCCGCGCAATCGCTGCCCGAATCTCAGAATCCAGGTCGATCACCTGTTCTGCGGCCTGCGCATCCGCAATCTCCGCCATGGCAGCATCGAATTCTTCGCGCACAACACCGAGCTGTTGCTGAATAAACAACCGGGCGCTCCGAGTCTCCGAGCGAGCCTGCTCCTGACCATGCTGAATCGCCACATTCACGATCGTGTCCGCCATTAGGCGAGACAGTTCCGGATCATTGGAGCGTGCCTCGAAGACCAGCATGTCAGAGCCCTGCTGCTGGGTGACAAGAATGTTCGGCCGCGCCTCGAGCTCGCCGGTGAGTCCAGCGATCAGGAACTCCTCGGAAGTCAGCAAGCGTCCGTCCAAGTTCCGGAGCTGAAGGTTCCAGATCACCTCATTGAGCACCGGACGGGTGGTCGCAAGATTGATCTTGTTTTGAATGTCATCGGCACTGCTCGACAAACCTGCAGCCACTTCACTGAGTCCCAGGTCACTGAGAATCGACATGGAAGTGTCCGAGCTGCTCACAAGGACGCGCGCGCTCGCCTTGTAGTTCTTGGGAAGCACCAGTGCGAGCAAGACTGCAGCCAAGGTAAAAAAGGCGACTGACTGGATGACCAACCAACGCCTTCGAAGCAGTGCTGTGTAGAGTTTGACTAGTTCCATGCAGCCCACACGGCCCGATTCCCTCCAGTTGAGGGAGGGGGGCTGTGAGCACAAGTCTACCCTGCGCGACGTACACTTGGTCCAAGTAGGGTGTTCAGCGGCGGCTTCATGCGCTACCGTGGACCCAACAACTCAACCCCGGTCTGTGCACCCATGCGTCTGCTTCTGTTGCTATTCGTCTTCATTGGCGGCCCCGCTGGGGCCAAAAAAAAGGCGCCGCGTTTGATGAACATCGTGGACGCGGACCCCGCAGTCCGCAAGGTTCCCAGCCCCTCTGAGTTCCAGCTTGGCCCAGGGGACAAGATCGCGATTCGAGTTTGGCGCCACGATGACTTGGACATGGACATCACCATCGCCCCAGATGGCTCGATCACCTACCCCCTAGTGGGGCGCATCGTGGTGGCGGGCATGACCTACCCTGTCTTGGTGACGAAACTCGGTGAGGCAATCTCGGAGTACTACACCGACCCACAGATTTCGGTCAACATCCTCGAATTGCACAGCCAGAAGGTTTTTGTGATTGGCGAGGTCACGTCGCCAAGTGTGCTGCAGCTCTCCAATGAGATGAGTATTCTTGAAGCGCTCACCATCGCAGGAGGCATCAACCCCTCAGCGCGCACAAACAACGTGTTGTTGATCCGCGGCGAGATCGACAAGCCTGAGCTGTATACCGTCGACGTTCAGTCCATCTACGCCAAAGGAG
>CAWVVG010000179.1:0-7156 GCA_963932775.1 uncultured bacterium | reverse complement strand
GAGCAAGGGTACAAGCTTGCCTTGAATGTCCATATTCACGGTGCCTTCCCATAAGTCACAGAAAGAGCACCTCAGGTTGCAGCCGCGATTAATGAGCAAGAGCATCGTACGGGGCTTGCTGGCGATCCGGTCAATGGGAAGATGTGCATCGATGACGGGCTGAATAGACGCCTGAAAGTGACCGTTCCAGTCCTGCCCCCTGCCCTCGCCTTGGTACATGCGGAGGCTGGCCTCACCAACGGCGGACCAGTCGTAGGCGGCTGCAAAACGAGCCGCATGGCGCCCCAGCTGAGTCCGACGCTCGGGGTCATCGAGCAGATCCAGCACCGCCGCGGCCATGGTGTCGGCGTCGTCAGCGACAAGCAACTCTCGGCCGTCGGTGTACTGAATGCCCTCCGCACCCTTGGTGGTGGACACAATCGCGCCGGATCCGGCCATATATTCCAGCAGCTTCATGCGGGTTCCACCGCCCGAAAAGATGGGACACAAACACACATCGGCCGCCGCAATGTAGTCGGGAATGTCCTGCACGGATCCGGGTGTGATGACCGATGGGTGGCTGTAATAGGCCGGGGGGTTCTGCCCCGCGATGATGACCTTCAACCCGGGCTTAATCGCCAGCAGCTTAGGCAGGAGAGACTCAACAATAAACCGGACAGCCTCGGTATTCGGCCAGTAATGAAGGGTTCCGTGGAAGAACAACACCGGCTGATCTTGCGCGATCTCATGACGCTGGCGCACCGTACGACCCAGAACGCCAATAAAGCGATCGACCTCCACCCCGTGGGGAATCACCGTGATTTTGTCTGGGTCAGTGCCTGCACCCACCATGCGTTCCTTGTCGTCCACGCTGACCGCCACGACATCGTCCATACGGTCCAGCACCCACTGTTCAACTTTGCGAATCGACTCCACAGAGTGTCCAAATTCAGCGAGCCGGTCCCACTCAACATTGTGCTGCACCAGACTGCATCGGGCAGTCCGAGCGGAGCCACCGAACCCAGCGAAGCGGGCCGCAATCCAAGCGGGCACGCCGTAGCCTGGGAATTCCGCCTGGAACACATCGATGTTCTCCAATTCTCCAACGGCGATCGCCCGCATCCACCAAGCTGGGTCCAGCAATGGCCGGTACAAAAAATATTCCTCCGCTGGGTATCCGAGGCGCCCGAGAACACGCTCGGCCAATCGCCCTGCTCGACGGACCAGCGGCCACTCCTCAGCCGCGCGGAGCTTCTCTGGGTACAGCACTCGCTCGGGCTCACCATCCACAAAACGGAGGTAGGCATCTCTATCGTCGGTCACCACACAGCAGGGCTCCCCCAGACGGGAGAGAGCCTCTGCAGTCCGAACGATCTTGACCGCCGCACCGTGGTCGGTCGGAAACAGATCTCCGCGGGTCAGGATGGCGATGCGCAAGGGACTTCCTCTGTCGAGACTGTGTAACCACACCCCTATCGGATCAGCCCATCGTTTGAAGCCACCGAAGACGACTGAATGCCCATTCATATTATATTGGCCGCCATGGAGTGGCCACCATAGGTGAAACTCCAATCAACTTGGAGGAATCCCATGGGACTCTTGGACGGAAAAGTCATCTTGGTCACCGGCGCTGGAAACGGCATCGGCCGCTGCCATGCTCTCGCCTGCGCCGCCGAAGGTGCTCACATCGTAGTAAACGACCTCGGTGGAACCCTCCACGGAGAGGGCTCCAACGACTCCGCTGCTGCAAAGGTCGTCGCAGAAATCAAGGCAATGGGCGGCGATGCCGTCGAGAACTTCGACTCCGTCACCGATGCTGAAGGCACCGACCGCATGGTCGCCGCTGCGATGTCAAAATGGGGACGACTCGATGCGGTGGTCAACAATGCAGGCATTCTGCGCGACACCACCTTCAAGAAAATGGACGACGCACAGTGGAACGCGGTCCTCGACGTGCACCTCAACGGCGCCAAGAATGTGTGCAAGTCTGCACTGTCAGCGCTGACTGAGACCGCAGGGACCCATGGTCATGCTGCGATCATCAACACCACCAGCCTCTCCGGCATGCTCGGAAACTTCGGTCAGTCCAACTACGCTGCAGCCAAGGCAGCCATTTATGGATTCACCCGAGTGCTCGGAATGGAGCTGCGCAAAGCCGGCGTCTCCAGCAACGCAATCGCGCCCGTTGCCAAGACCCGCATGACCGATGACATCGACATGGTCGCCACCGAGTGGACCGCCGAGCAGATCAGCCCAATCGTGGTCTTTCTGGCCTCCGACCTATCCAAGGGCGTCACCGGCAAGGTCTTTGGCGTCCAAGGCCAGCGCCTCCACGTCTATGAGGTCCACACCAATGACGGTGTCGAGAAAGAGGGCACTGACTTGTGGACCGCCACAGAGATCGCTGAACGCTTGAGCGACATCATGGCCTTCGAGGAGGCCGCTCCTTCGACGGCAAGCGGTGACCAAATCACCGAAGCATTCGAGCACTTCCCCGCAGGCTTCAAGCCTTCCGCGGCACCCGGATGGACGGCCAACATTCAATGGAGCGTCAAAGGCGGAACCGACCAAACCATCGTAATCAACAATGATGAATGCACCGTTAAAGCGGGCCTCGATGGCACGCCCAGCTGTACCGTTAAGATTCCAGCGGACGTACTCATCTCACTGTTGACCGGTGAGATGGATGCCCAAAAGGTCTTCATGACCGGCAAGGCATCCGCCGACAACATGGGCGACCTGATGAAGATGGCCATGGCCTTTGACTTTGGCGCCGTCGCCGCTGCTCTCGCGGCTGCGGGGGGCTCAACTGAAGACATGGTAACCACAGCATTCAAGCACTTTCCAGCGGGATTCGATGCTGATGCCGTACCCTCCTGGAGCGGAAATATGCACTGGGTCGTGAAGGATGGAACCAGCCAGACCCTCAACATTGCCGACGGTGTGTGCACGACAAAAGAGGGCCTGGACGGCACGCCCACATCCACCATCAAAATCTCTGAAGAAATTCTCCTGGGCATGTTCAAGGGTGAGATGGATCCCCAGAAGGTCTTCATGTCCGGCAAGGCTTCCGCCGATGACTTTGGTGACCTGATGAAGATGGGCATGGCCTTTGACTTCAAGAAAATAGCGGCCGCCGCTGGCTTTGATTCTGACCCGGCCGCGCCGGCCCAAGATGAAGACGCCGGACCCAAGACTTGGCCCATCGGCAAGCGGTACGACGGTGGACACTTCTTAGTGAAGCCCGAACACATCGAACTGTATGCTCAAGCGACCAACGACCACAGCTCGGCCTATGAAGGCGATGCAGGAATTGCGCCGCACATGCTGCACACGCGCATGTTCAAAGACTGCATGTTCCAGATCGCGACCGATCCTGAGCTTGAGTTGGACCTTCTGCGCTTGGTCCACGGTGAGCATGACGCCACATTCCATCGTCCGATCAAGGCCTGGGACCTCATGCAAGTACGAGGGGAATTGACCCGCGTTGATGAGAAGTCTTCTGGAAAACTTGTCACATCGAAGGTCTATGGATTCGTCGATGGCGAGCTCGCCGTAGAAGCCACGACCGCGTATTTCATCCGGGGTCCAAAGAAGAAGGCTGCCGACGGAAAAGCAAAGAAAGCAGCGCCCAAGGCCCAGGCTCCAGAGCCACCCGCACCCGACTACGTGGTCCAATTTCAGGTCGATGACGACCAGTCCTATCGGTACGCGAAAGCCTCCCTCGACGACAACCCGATCCACGTAGACCCAGAGACAGCAAAGGCGGCGGGCCTCCCCAGCGTCATCCTTCATGGGCTGTGCACCATGGCCATGAGCGGCAAGAGCGTAGTGGATACCCTGGCCGACGGAGACCCAAGGCGTCTAAAGCGCCTCGGTGTTCGTTTCGCGAGTCCAGTATTCAACAGTTCTCAACTCACTACTCAAGTCTGGAAGACCGACAAAGGGTCCAACTTTTTGGTCTTAGACGAGCGCGGAAAAGTTGTGATCGCAAACGGCGTGGTCGAACTCGCATAAACTGTTCCCCGGGCATAGCCGTTGGACTGTTCATGAACCTTGAAGACCTGATACTCCGCGATGCAGCCACCGGCTTTGTCGTGGATACTCACCTGGCTCCAGCCAGCGGTGACATTGCGCCTGCATTGGCCGCCATGTCTGCCATAGAGGCTGGCTCCATGGCCAACATCCATGAGCAGCGCCGGGTCGGTCATTATTGGTTGCGTGCACCCCAGCTGGCGCCCACCCCCGAGATCACCGAGCAAATACAAGACGCCCTCCGCTCCATTCGGTCCATCGATGCAACGGGAATGGACACCTTGCTGCAGATCGGTTTCGGCGGTTCAGCCCTGGGCCCCGAGCTCGTCATCGATGCACTAAAGAAGCCCGGCTCCCCTCGTTTTGTACTCGTCGACACAGTGGACCCCGCGGGCCTCACAGAGATCCTGCGCTCCATCGAACCCAAGCGAACCATGGTCATCGTGGCCTCAAAGAGTGGCCTCACCCCCGAAACCCGGACCGCCCTCCGAATCGTCGAAGCCAAGTTCGAGTCATCGGGCGTATGCATGGCCGACCAATCCATCGCCATAACGGGCCCCAACTCTCCCCTCGCGGACCTCGCGAAGTCGTGGAAGTTGATCCTCCCAGTCTGGGACTGGGTCGGCGGGCGCACGAGCGTCTGCTCACCGGTTGGCCTCGCCGCAATGCACCTGTGTGGAATCGACATCGACGCCTTTCTGCGAGGGGCGGCAGCGATGGATGTATGGACCCGAACGCCAGCCCCCAACAATCCCGCCGCACTCATGGCCTTACTCTGGGCCCAGGGCGGGCACGACTCCATGGCTGTTCTGCCCTATGTAAACGGGCTCCGTCACCTGACTCGTCACCTGCAACAGCTCATCATGGAATCCCTCGGCAAGGCCGAAGACCGGAACGGCCAGACCGTACACCGCGGCCTCACCGTATTCGGAAACAAAGGAAGCGCTGACCAACACGCCATTGTCCAGCAGCTTCGGGATGGTCCCGACGGTGTAATGATTCACTTCATCGATGTGGCCGGACCGAGCACCGGGTCTCCGCTGATGCAAGATGCAGCCGACTTGCAATTTGCACTGCTATCCGGCACTCGTCGAGCTCTCGCAGAGACGGGCCGGCCCGTGGTATCCATCACCCTGCCTGACCTGGAGCCGGCGAGCCTGGGTGCACTCATTGCTTTGTTTGAGCGCGTGGTCGGGCTTACTGCCGAATTGTGGAACATCAACGCCTATGACCAACCCGGCGTCGAGGCTGGAAAACTTCAAGCGAAATGCCAACTGGACCAGATTTCCGAGGTGCTCTCGGCGCTCGGGCCCACCGGGTTTACCGCTTTAGAACTCGGCGGCGCTCTCGACCTGGACCATCGGATGGTTTGGCGAATTGCATCCCACCTCGCACACACAGGCCGCGCGCGCCTCCACCAAGGATCGGTTCCATCTGAGGACCGATTTTCTGCGAAGGAAAACAAGCAAAAATAAAGGATCAAAATCCTCTTTTTTGTTTCGCCCGACCAGTTAAAGTCCGCTCAAACCAACGCCTGGAGGCGATCATGAGCGTTTACAAAGCCCACTACATTTGGCTCGACGGGCAACAGCCCACCTCAAAGATGCGCGGTAAAACGCGTGTACTTCCATTGGGCGAGGAGCCTCCGATCTGGGGCTTCGACGGGTCCAGCACCGAACAAGCGGCGGGTCACGCATCCGACTGCGTACTCAAGCCCGTGTTCATCTGCCCCGACCCTATCCGCGGCGGGGAATCCAAGCTGGTCATGTGCGAAGTCTTCAACACCGACATGACGCCACACGCTTCCAATACTCGTGCCAAGCTTCGCGCGATCGCTGACCAAACCGAGGACCAAGAAGCCTGGTTCGGCATTGAACAAGAGTACACATTGTTCGAAGATGCACGCCCCCTGGGGTGGCCAAAGAATGGCTTCCCCGCTCCCCAAGGTGGGTACTACTGCGGAGTAGGCGCAGACGAAGTCTTCGGGCGTGAGATCGTGGAAGACCACCTGGACGCATGCATCGCCGCTGAGCTCGCCATCTGCGGCATCAACGCAGAGGTCATGCCCGCACAATGGGAATTTCAGATTGGCCCCGTCAGCGCCTTGACTGTGTCGGACCATCTCTGGGTTGCACGCTGGCTGATGTACCGCATCGCGGAAGATTATGGCGTGACCGCCACCCTCCACCCGAAGCCTGTTCTTGGAGACTGGAACGGTGCAGGCGCCCACACCAACTTCTCCACCAAAGGCATGCGCGAGGGATGGGATCCCATCATCGCAGCATGTGAGGCCCTCTCAGTCCGTCCCGATTACCACATCGAGAACTACGGCGACGGCATCCCACTCCGCCTCACCGGCGAACACGAGACCTGCTCGTACAACGACTACAGGTATGGAGTGTCCGACCGCGGAGCCTCCGTCCGAATCCCTTGGATGGTCGACCAAGCCAAGAAGGGGTACATCGAGGACCGCCGGCCCAACGCCAACTGCGACCCCTATGTGGTCACTCGCGTTATTCTCGAGTCAGTCTGCGGCGTCTCATAGAGCGTTCACTGCTGTAAAAAGAGCGCCCTGCCTTTATCGGCAGCGCGCTCTTTTTCTTTGAATAGCCAAAAAAAAGCCCCGACCCAATGGCCGGAGCTCTTTTTGACTCGAGGTTCGACTTATTCCGTCGTACCCCGGGTGTAGTCCGTGCCACCATAGGTGATCTTGAACTCAGCACGTCGGTTTTGGCTCCATGCTCCCTCGTCCTCACCACCTGACCGCGGACTCTCTTCACCGTAACTGACCGACCGAAGGCGACTGGATGAGATCCCGTTGGACTCCATGTACCGAAGCACTTGGTTCGCGCGACGCTGACCCAAAGCCATGTTGTACTGGGTGGTTCCACGGTCATCCGCGTGGCCTTGCACTTCGATTTTCATGTCTGAGTGCTTCGCCATCATCGACACATTGGTGTCAACTGCCGACTTGCTATCCATCTGCAGAGCGCTCTGATCATATTCGAAGAACGCACGTTCCATCGTCTCGACAGGAGGTGGTGGCGGTGGTGGTGGCGGGGGCGGCGGTGGGGGTGGCGGTGGTGGGGGTGGTGGCGGTGGCACTTCTTTCTTACAAGCCGTCTGCGTCATCACTGTGACC
>CAWVVG010000178.1:0-7208 GCA_963932775.1 uncultured bacterium | reverse complement strand
GGCATGCCCTCTATGGGCTCAGAGTCTCCTACCAAGCGAGCAATTCCAAAGTCAAAGAGCTTCACGTCGCCCTGGAACCCGACCATTACATTGTGGGGCGAGACATCCCTGTGCACCAAGTTCAGGGTGCGCCCTTGGGCATCCGTTCGAGAGTGCGCGTGGTGAAGCCCCCGGAGAATGCTGGCCACTACGAATACAGACAAGGGCACAGGCATCCGGGCACCCTCCCCTCGCATGGATTTATTGATCCGCGTCAGATCCCGGCCATGGATGTGCTCCATCGCGATGTAATGATCCGCCGATACTCGGCCAAGCTCGTAGATTTGAACAATATTTGGGTGACTCAAGCTCGCGCTGATCTTCGCTTCTTTGATGAACAGACCCACAAATTTGGCCGAGTTCGCCAGGTCAGGCAGGATGCGCTTGATCACCATGTGCCGCTCAAAGCCTTCGACACCGAAGCTCCGAGCCAAGAATATCTCAGCCATGCCGCCCTTGGCCAAGCGGCGAATCAACTCGTACTTGCCGAATCTTGCGGGAAGTTCCATTGGGTGGTGCCGTTTGGGGTAATGCGCTGCGTGAACGGGCCGACGGACATCCCGTAACGGTGCCCTGAGTATGGACTGACGGGCCACAAAATGCTAATCGGCGACATGTCTCAACTGCTGCCCGTCATACCACTATCGCGCCCTGTCCTCTTTCCAGGAATGATCGTGCGCGCTCACCTCTCCCTCGAAACCGAAGTGGCGGCGGTTGATGTGCACATCGAAACCCACAAACCGCTGGTGGTTGTGCCTCCACTGGACCCCCTTCGGGTGAACCCTGGGCCAGCAGACTTGCACAACGTGGGCTGTTTGGCTCATGTCACCAGAATGGTGCGCCTGGGCGACGGTTCGGTGCGGGTGTTGCTTGAGGGCATGGATCGAGTGGGAGTCAAGGACATAAAGCCAGACCCAGAAGCGGGGATGTCTGCAACGGCATTTCCGATGGGCACCTCCATGGATGACCCGGTTCTCATCGACCGAATGAGCCTGGCCCTTCGAGATGGCCTCAAGGAGTTGATTGGCGATGACCCCAATTTGCCCTCAGGGCTGGGGCGATTGGCGGACCTGGAGCTGGAGCCTTCCCGTCTCGCCGACCGCGTGGTCGCGAACCTGACGGTTCCATACGAGGACTGGCTGGCCTTTCTCAGCGAGTCGAGTCTCGACAATCGCATGCAGATGGCTGTGGAGCTGCTGGCTAAGGAGCGCGAGTATCGGAAGATTCGGAACTCGATCCAACAGCGAACCCACGATGGACTAGACAAACAGCAACGCGATTTCTACCTGCGCGAGCAAATTCGAGCGCTCAGAGAAGAACTCGAGGGAAACATCCACGGGACGGATGAGGCAGACCTAATTGAGTCCAAGCTCCGAGAGCTGGGCATGCCTGAAGAGACCCTCGAGGAGGCGCTCAAGGAAGTCACCCGCATGCGTCGCATGCCACCGGATGCCGCTGAGTACAACGTGGCCCGAACTTGGTTGGACTGGCTCACGAGTATGCCCTGGTCAAATACCACTGAGGACTCCAAGGACTTGAAGGCCGCACGGAGCCACCTGGATGAAGACCACGACGGCTTAGAGCGGGTCAAGGACCGCATCCTGGAACACCTCGCAGTGGCGCAACTGAATCCAGATGGAAAGGCTCCCATCCTGTGTTTTGTCGGTCCACCCGGTGTGGGAAAGACCACCCTCGGCCAGAGCATCGCCAAAGCACTCGGGCGAAAATACCAACGGGTCAGCCTCGGTGGCGTCAAAGACGAAGCCGAAATTCGGGGTCACCGACGAACCTATGTTGGCGCCATGCCCGGTAGGCTGATCCATGCGGTCAAGCGTGCGGGCAGCAACAACCCAGTCATCGTCCTCGACGAGATTGACAAGCTCGGCGCAGACTCCAGGGGCGACCCCACCAGTGCCCTCCTCGAGGCATTGGATGTGGAACAAAACAGCTGCTTTGTAGACCACTACCTCGACGTTCCCTGGGACCTCAGCCAAGTGTTGTTTGTCTGCACGGCGAACATGGCGGACCGCATCCCATCTGCATTGCACGACCGCCTCGAGATGATCGAGATCTCAGGCTACATTCACGAAGAAAAGATTCAAATCGCAGATCGCCACCTCCTGAGCCGCCTCCGCAAAGAGCATGGACTTGAAGGGCATGATGTGACCGTCACTAAGGATGCCGTCTCCCACATTATCGAGGCATACACCGTTGAAGCTGGCGTTAGAGGCCTCGTACGAGAGCTGGCCAAGCTGCATCGAAAAGTGGCTCGCCAAATCGTGGAGGGCAACTCTAAAGCAGTTCGCATCCATAGCCCCGCTGATGTTCTGGGTCTCCTGGGACCGCCACGCCACATACCGGAGATCGCGGAACGGGTGGATGTTCCTGGCGTAGCACTCGGGCTCGCCTGGACCTCGGCCGGCGGAGAAATCCTGTTCATCGAGGCCGCATCGCTGCCTGGCGCCAAGGGCCTCAAGCTCACCGGTTCACTCGGTGAGGTCATGAAGGAGTCGGCCGAGGCTGCGATGAGCTTGGTGCACTCGATGCACAAGGAACTTGGAATCGACAAAGAACAGGTAGAAAAACGGGCAATTCACGTCCACGTCCCCCAAGGATCCATCCCCAAGGATGGCCCCAGCGCTGGCGTCACGATGGTCACGGCCATCACCAGTCTTCTGACAGGACGCCCAGTCCGCCCCTACCTGGCCATGACCGGAGAGATCACCCTGCGAGGCAAGGTCTTGCCCGTTGGCGGGGTTCGGGAGAAGGTCCTCGCCGCGAGGCGGGCCGGCGTAAAGACTGTCATTCTGCCCAAGCACAATGAAACGGACCTCATCGACGTCCCTCACAAGCTGCGAGCGGACGTGGAGTTTTGTTTTGTGGAGCGCATAGAAGAAGTGCTGGCGATCGCTTTCGAAAGCTGAACCTTTACTGACTCTCAGGGTCCAAAGGATTCAATTCTCCAAACCGTTCGATGAGGCTCCGACTCTCGCCATCTACCGTCTTGGGCACACCAATCTCGATTCGGACGAACCAGTCGCTGCCATCTGCACCCTTGCCTTTCAGACGGAGCGTCTTCCCAGAAGATGTTCCTGGCGGAATGGTGACACTTACCGAGCCCTTTGGCGTGTCGACCCGGACCCGTCCGCCCAAAACGGCCTCCACCAAGGAAACACGAACCGAGTCCGTGGTGCTGGTCACCGTTGAAGATGGCTGAGGGGCCTCCTTGGGAGTTGGCCCGGTGTGGGGTTCGGCCCGCCGTGGGTGATGGGTACCCGACTCCTCCGCGACTGTGATTCGGCATACCAAATCCGCATACCGGTTGTTTCGCACCGAAAAATTGCCCATCCGTTCCGACCGCAGGGTGTCGCCCGTACAGGTCTTCGGTGGAACCCTCAAGTCGTGAATCTCGGGATACGAGTATACGTTCACCCCATCGCTGCTTCGACGAAGCCGGTTGTACCGAACCGTGACCGTGCCTCCCAGACGTGCCGCGCGGCCAGGCACGTCGACGGCCATGGTAATCTCACCGTCACCTGCTGAGGCCCCTGCGGTCCCCTCTGCGGAGCGGCTTGCCCCACCACTCTTGGTGCCAAAACCGAAGTCTGCGGATGCACCGCTCGGTTCCGTGAAGATATCATCCATGGTGATGTCACTTTTTTGATGGCTCGCCCGTCGAGCTGCACGAACCTTGCTGTGACTGGAAAATCCCTCCCACCCCCCGGGTGGTCGCCACTCATTCCGGATGTGTGATCGACTTTTCCGTTGCGCTTGGCGGTCGTTCCGACTGTCATATTCGGCGCGTCGAGCCGAATCTACAAGGGTCTCATAGGCTTCCCTAATGAGAGCAAACTGCACCGCCGCACTGGGGTCATCCCCAGCCACATCCGGATGACAGGTTCGCGCAAGTTTGCGGAATGCCTTCTTGATATCGTCAGTCTGGGCGTCAAGGGCTACGCCCAACACACGATAGTACTCGCCAACGGTCGTCATGGATTAAACCCTGTATGTGCGGGTTGGAGAACTGGATGCGCGATGATACCTCTACACAAAGCATCCCACACACCCGTTATAGGAATTACTGATTCTTCGTCACCAAAGCACGCAATGACAACCCCACCGACATCCCTCACAATCGCCACTACCTATGGCGCTTGGTCTTGACGAGTCCATACCTTTCTGGCTACCGTGACTCTACACCCCCCCGCTAAGACTCATGCCTAAATATTCCAACCCATCCGGCCTCGCCTGCTCGTTCTGCCACAAACCGCAGAGAGAGGTCGACAAAATTATCGCCGGCCCCAACGTCTATATCTGTTCAGAATGCATCAAACTGTGTCTGGACATTATCCGCGAAAATGCCCAATCTAAGCCGCTGTCATGGGGTCACCAGAAGGTGCCACCGCCTGCAAAGATCAAGGCTTTTCTCGACCAGTACGTGATCGGCCAGGACATAGCGAAGCGCAAGTTGGCTGTCGCCGTCTACAACCACTACAAACGCCTCGAGGCCAACCAGAAGGCTGAAGGGCAAACCGAAGAAAACGAAGTTGAGATCCAAAAATCAAACGTTTTGCTGATTGGGCCCACAGGGACCGGTAAGACATTGATCGCGAGCACCCTCGCCCGGTTCTTGGATGTACCCTTCGTTATCGCAGACGCCACCACGCTGACCGAAGCTGGGTACGTGGGTGAGGATGTCGAGAACATCGTCCTGAACTTGTACCAAGCGTCCGGAAACAACATCGAGCGCACGATCAAGGGCATCATATATATCGACGAGATCGACAAGCTCGCCAAGAAGAACTTCGCCAGCTCAGCGAGCCGAGATGTTTCGGGCGAGGGTGTTCAGCAGGCATTGCTGAAGATCATCGAAGGCACCCTAGCCAACATTCAGGTGCGCGGCTCCAAGCGACTCCCGAACCAAGAATATGTACAGGTCGATACCAGCAACATTCTATTCATCTGCGGAGGCTCCTTCGAAGGGCTGCAGCAGATCATCGAAGAACGCATGGGCACCCGGTCGGTTGGGTTCATGGCCGAGGACCAGAAGAATGATCTCGCCCAAGAGCTCGAAGTCCTTCAGCGGGTCACACCCGGAGACTTGGACCGATTCGGCCTCATCCCTGAGTTTATTGGTCGCCTTCCAATACTCGCGATCATGGATGATTTGGGCGTAGACGACCTGATTCAAGTCCTCAAGGAGCCCAAGAACTCCTTGGTTCGCCAGTATGAGAAGCTCTTCAAGTTTGAGAAGGTCAAGCTCACCTTCACCGACGAGGCACTGGCAGCTGTTGCGGCAAAAGCCTCCACTCGAAAAGCTGGAGCCCGTGGCCTCAGGACCATTCTCGAAAAGGCAATGCTCGACGTGATGTTCGATATCCCCAGCGAAGACAACATACGTGAGGTCGTAATCACGGAAGAAGTCATCAACGAAGGCTCAGACCCGGTCATTGAATTGGTCAGGGATTATGGGGTGCCAGGCTGAAAGCGGGCTTCCTGGTTTCGTCTCCGCAGATGCGTGACCCCTGGTTTGAGCGCGCCTTGGTGCTGTTGTGCCAATACAATGAAGAAGGCGCACTGGGCCTGATCATCAACCGCGAGGGCGATGTCAACATTCAGGAGGTGATCGATCGCCTCACTGAAGAACATGGCGATTTCGGTCCCCTGCTCGACGGTGAACAGCTGACCCGTTGGGGTGGTCCGGTAGGCGATGGAGCCGGCTTTGTAGTTTTTTCGGGTACCGTAGAGGATGGGGAGGGCTGGAACATCGGACCGGTTGCAGTCTCACCTTCGCTGGATCGCCTCAACGAATTGATACTCGCAAAGGCCAGCTTTGAGCTTGTTCTCGGGTATGCCGGATGGGGACCGGGCCAGCTGGCTGAGGAAATTGAGAAGGGCTCATGGTTGTCGGTCGATGTAGATCCCAGGATCGTATTCGAAACCCCGACCGAAGAACGCTATGAGAAAGCCCTAGCCCAACTCGGGTTGACACCCGAGATGGTGTGGATGACACCCATCAACGAGTAAACCAGTGCGGTCTCTCAGCTTTACCAAAACAATCGGCGCTGGCGCATTCGGCACCGTGTACAAAGCAGACCTCACCACCGACCAGGGTTTTCGTCGCCAGGTAGCGGTCAAGGTCATCCTCGCGGATCACGCAGAGAAAGAGATGTTTATCACCCGGATGCGGGATGAAGCTCGACTCTTGGGCTTGCTTCAGGGTGACCACATTCTCAAGGTCATTGACCTTATCTCCATAAATGATCGCGATGCAATCATCATGGAGTACATCGAAGGCATCGACCTCTCAGATTCGCTCAAAGATGGTCAACTTCCGCCCGTTCGAGCGATTCTGGAGATCGGGGCCATCGTAGCAGGCACCCTGGACCTGGCCCATGCAGCCCGGCATCCCGAGAGCGGTGAGCACCTGGGCGTCGTTCATCGAGATGTGAAGCCTGCCAATGTAATGATCACCGGCTCAGGGTCCCTCAAACTGCTGGACTTCGGCATCGCCCAAGCTCGCTTTGAGGCCCGTGAGAGTCAGACTGGCCAGATGGTGCTCGGCACACTGAACTACATGGCGCCAGACTACATCATCACTGGAGAGGTCACCCCCGCGATCGATGTCTACGGATTGGGATTGACACTGTTTGAGCTCGCAACCGGTGAAGTATTTGGCCAGCCCACCCTTCGGGAAGACTGGCACAACAAGCGACTGCACGAACGCTTGGAGGTGGTAAACGCAGTCCATGCCGAACTGTCAAAGCTCCTCGAAATAATGCTTCATTGGGACCCGGAGTCTCGCCCCAGCTGCTCTGAGTGCGAGAGTGCACTCTTGATCATCGCGGACGAAATGCGGGGTCCAGGACTGCGCCGCTTCGCCGCAGAGGTGGTCCCAGCGCTGCTCGCCAAGCGGGAACCAGCCCCGGACCAAGAGAAGCTTCTGGGCACCACGCTCAATTTGGGTGAGGCCATCATTCCTGAATCACCGGTCACCGCCTTTGATGCGCTTCCCAAGGCTCGACAGCCAAGCGTCCCACCCGAGAAGAGAGACCCTCCGCAGCTCAGGTCGACACCCAAGGCAAAATCAGAGGATGCTCCGACCAACATCAGCCCACGCACTGAAGTCTCTCAATCGGTGAGCTCCAATACAGGTGACACCGCTGTAG